>CAMCYL010000035.1 GCA_945883905.1 Akkermansia muciniphila
ATGAGGATCATAGCCCTCTAACGTAAAATCTTCGTATTTAAAATCGTGAATATTTTGAATCGCCGGATTTAACTTCATCTTCGGTAACTCCTTGGGTTCACGACTCAACTGGAGTTTCGTCTGCTCTAAATGGTTCTTATAAAGATGAAGGTCTCCGAAGGTATGGACGAAATCACCTGGCTTTAATCCGGTGACTTGGGCAACCATTAAGGTCAAGAGAGCATAGGAGGCGATATTAAAGGGCACCCCTAAAAAGAGATCGGCACTCCGTTGATAGAGCTGGCAACTAAGTTCTCCCTCATGAACATAAAACTGAAACAAGACATGACAGGGGGGAAGTTTCATTCCCTCAATCTCTCCAGGATTCCACGCGGAAACAATCAATCGACGACTTTCTGGAGTCTTGCGAATCATCTCCACGACATTGTTCACCTGATGAATTGTTCTGCCCTCGGAGCTCTTCCAATCACACCATTGAGCTCCATAGACACGCCCTAAATCCCCATTTGAATCGGCCCACTCATCCCAAATTGAAACTCCGTTCTCCTGAAGATACTTAATATTCGTATCGCCCTTTAAAAACCAAAGAAGCTCATGGATAATCGATCGTAAATGAAGTTTTTTTGTCGTCACCAGTGGAAAGCCGTTTCGGAGTGAAAAACGGGCTTGAGCGCCAAAGAGGGAAAGTGTCCCGGTTCCTGTTCGATCTGATTTTACTTTTCCTTGTTCTAAAACGAGTCTCAATAAACGATGATATTCCTGCATGGGGTCTATTCAAGAGCCCCCTCCTCTCGTTTCAAGCGAAACTTTTGTTGATTTACTAATACCGTCCACAACAGAAAATCATTAAATACATTGTCTCGCTGAGAAGATTGTGAGCTCTTTGGTCGGCATCGGCGAAGGAGTGAAAGAATAGCTATTGGCTTGAAGCGATTAGCCTTAAGCGAAAGAGATCAATCCACCCCTGATCCATGCCGCTCCGGCAGCTGCCGGATCGGCGCTCCATTTCCCATCCCCATTCCGGTTGCCTCTGATGCGACGCAAATCCAGCTTCAATGCAGGCAAAAACTGGGTTTAAGCTAGAATTTTTATCTCAAACCTCTATCACAAGAGGATGCTTCTTGGTGATTTAAAGTCTTCCTTTCGCTCTTTATGGGGGTTTCCGATCCTTGCCTTCGCTTTCTTTACTCTTTTTTTAGTGCTTCCTCTTCTCACTTTGCTTAAGGGCGGATTTTATCATCAAAAACAATGGACCGTTGAGTTTTTCTTGATAGTGCTCCAAAGCCCCTTTTATCAACAGTGCTTCCTCAATAGTCTCCTCATTGGCTTATTGACCACTTTCATCACTCTTCTGATCTCCTTTCCTCTCGCATGGATCTTTCAACACTACACCTTTTTTTGTAAAAAATTATTTTATCCCCTCCTCCTCATTCCCCTGATCTATCCCCCCTTCATGACTGCCTCCGCAATCAAACAACTCCTTGCTCCCTACGGTACATTGAACCTCCTTCTCGCTCAATCAGAATGGATCTCCCTTGAGAAGCCGATCGATTTTTTAGGAAATGCCGGATGGGGAGGTCTCCTCCTGATCTCTGTTCTCCACTCGATTCCGATCATGATGCTCTCCCTTCGATCTACTCTTTCTAAAATCGATCCCTCGCTTCTCCAGGCCTCACTCAATTTAGGAGCCTCTCGCTGGACACATCTTCGACGAATCCTTCTTCCCCTCGCCTTTCCAGGGATTTTTGCTGGATCGATTCTTGTATTTATCGCCGCCTTCACTGATTTAGGAGCCCCCCTGATGTTTGAAATACAATCGACTCTTCCGACGCAGATTTTCAATCATGTCACGCAACCGGATCAGCCCATTGGTTATCTTCTTGTGACGGTGACCCTCCTCATTATTATTTCACTTTTCTCTCTCGCTCAATATCTCCTTTCAGGAACCGAGATCGATTACGCAACCATTAAAGCGACTACCGTTCAATCGATCCAAAAACTCTCTCTTTTTAACACCTTCACTCTCCTCTCACTACTTTTTATTCTCTCTCTGTTCATTCTTCTTCCTCTCATTGGAATCGTTCTTCTCTCCTTTTCAAAGCTCTGGTTTATGACCCCTTTCCCTGGGGAATGGAGTACTCTCCCTTGGCAAGAGGCTTTTCAAGACCCTTTAATCTATTCGAGCTTTAAAAACTCTCTCACTTACTCGATCGGAGCCTGTGGGATTAACTTAATCATGGGGCTCCTGATCGCTTACTCTTTAGCACGACTCCATTTTGTGGGTAAAAACCTCCTCCAGATTCTCCTCTTAATTCCGATGGCACTTCCCGGCATTGTCATTGCCTTTGCCTACTGGGTGGCTTGGAGTGATGCTCCCTATCCATTTTTAGAGTCCTTTTGGAAAAAATGGATTGATCCCCGCGAGGCGCCGCTCTTTATATTAATTATGAGTTACTCAATGCATCGAATCACCTTTGTGGTCCAACTTCTCAATGCTGGATATGCCCAAATTTCGAGAACATTAGAACAAGCCGCTCAAAACTTAGGGGCCTCGGCTTGGAATACATTCTTAAAAATAACCTTCCCCTTACTCTCCAAAAGCCTTTCCGGGGGGCTCCTTCTCGTCTTTGCCTTTTCGATGCTTGAAGTCAGCTCCGGAATGATTTTAGCCCAAGAGTCCCGGTTCTTCCCCATCTCGAAAGCCCTTTACTCAACCTTGGGCCGTATCACCCCTGAGGCCTCCTCTCTATCCGCCGCGGTATCCCTTCTCGCTTGCGTCGGTGTTGGTTTGATCTTGTGGATTGCCAACCGACGAATCAATCGTTCATAATCCCCTTTCCCAATGAATGATCTACCAATGAAATTGTTATTCCTCCTTGTGTTCATCGGCACGATGACACTCCAAGCCGAAACTCCACCATCAGAGTCCTCTCCCCCTCCTCCCTCGGACGCAGCGGTTGACGCTCATTCCACCATCAAAGCGGCTGCCATCGACCCCTTTCAAGATCCCTTTATTGCCACGCTCCATGCGCGACATCAAAAAGCAGTCGAAGGGGATAAAAAAGAGGTTAAATTACTTGTCAGCGATCTCGAAAAACTGACGGCGGAGAATCCTCAAAATTCACTCCTCCTCGCCTACCTTGGAAGTACCTACACGCTGCAAAGCCGTGATGCCTTTCCCGGTCCTACTAAACTCGAACTACTTAAAAAAGGAGGGAAGACCCTTGATCAAGCCGTGAATCAAGATCCCTATAACATCGCCACTCGATTTATCCGTGCGGTTAATTACTACGAACTCCCCCGCATTTTTAATAAACGAAACATTTCTCGAGAGGATTTTCAAATCATCGTCACTCAAATGGAGAGCCCCGGATCACCCTGTTATTTCTCCGATGAAACTCGCCAAGCGATCTATTATTATTCGGGATTCTCCTATCAACAATTAAAACAACCGGAACAGTCAAAGATTCTCTGGCAAAAGGGGATTCAGATCTCCCCCTTTTCCTCTCTCGGTCAAAAAATGCAACATGAGCTTAAAAAACTCAAATAACGATCGAACTCATGTCTGCTACTGCCCCCCGATTTAAAACAGTTATTTCGCAAAAAAGAATTGCGACGAAGAATCGGGAACTCGCTCTATCGATCTCGAACTATTACCGGAATAAAGAGTGGGTCCTGCTTGGACTCATGAGTGGCAGCCTCTATTTTCTGGGAGATCTCCTTCGACACCTTCCTGCGGAAACGCGGGTCGAAACTTGGAAAATCAGTAGCTACCAAGGAAAACGATCGACCGGTATTATCTCCGGTATTCCGGCTAAAGCCCCCTCCTTAAAAAACCGTCATGTCCTCATCCTCGATGACATTCTCGACACAGGATGTACCTTGGCCCATGTCCGGGATGCCCTCCTCAATCTGGAGGTTGCCTCCGTCCAAATCTGCGTCCTTCTCTCAAAAAAAGTCAAACGAAGCTATCCGATTAAGCCCCGGTGGGTGGGATTTAAAATTCCCCCTCGTTTTGTCCTCGGTTACGGATTAGATTTAGAGGGGCAATACCGTGGAGTTCCCGAAATTGTCGAAGTCATCGATTAAACCCAGATTCTAGGTTAGACCTCCCCGCATTCTCTGAAATTTTTCGCGTGAGATTATTTAAAAATAGAGTTATCTTTACTCAGAATGAACAAATCACTCTTCTTTAAACAATCCACGGGGTTCCTCCTCCTGCTCATAACGTTCGTTTCCTGTGGAAAAAAAGATCCTTTTTTCGACGCGGATAAGCACCTTCGAGAAAAGATTGAATATATTCAAGCTAAGGGGCGAATGCTGGCTGCTGAAAATTCCAAGACTCTTAAAGTTAAATCGGAAGAGCCGATGATCCTTACCACGATTGTTGATGTTAAAAGTATTTTTCCGAAGGTTAAACCGATGCCTGAACCTTGGGCGGCGATGATCACTTTCAGCATGGTGCATATGCAAGAACGAACCGAAATCATGCGTGAAAATTTCCGAGTGATTTTTGAATTTGAGTCTCCATATTGGGTTCCTGCTAAAATGGAGAATGAACAATTTTGGCGTAAAACGGGACAACACACCCCGTGGAAAGAGATTACGAAAGAGTCGAATAAAGATGGCTGGGATATGATTAACTCCCTGCTAGGGCTCAACGGTCCTTGATTTTCAAGTCCTTCGTTCTGCTTATTTATTTCCGACTTATTCTGAGTGAAAATCAACTTTTTGATTGTTTACGTAAATGGGAGGGTAAGACCCCCATCGCCGTCCGATATTTGACGACGGTCCTCCTCGCCACCTGAACTCCCTGTTCCCCTAATATCTTCGTGATCTCCTCATCGGAAAAAGGTTTTTGAAGGTTTTCTCGAGCAATGATCTCCCGTATTTTATCCTTCACACTGGTATTTGAAATCAACTGTCCATCCTGCCCTAAGTAGCCGGTCGTAAAAAAATATTTCATCTCAAAAACCCCATGAGGAGTCACCACATATTTTCCAGAAACAGCTCGACTAACCGTTGTCTCATGAACTCCGACGACTTCAGCGACCTGATTCATTGTTAAAGGCTTTAGTTGAGCGACCCCTTTTTCAAAAAAATCGATCTGACGATTCAGCACCTCTTGAGCAATCGCATTCAAGGTTTGTTGACGTTGTTGCAAGCACTTGATCAGAAACTTTCCACTCCGAATTTTATCCTTTAAATAGTCTCTTAACCCTCGATCCTCACCGGTCGTTCCAAGCAAATCTTTATACTCATCTTTAATCTTCAACTTCGGAATTACCTCGTCATTAATTAAAATCACCCATTGATCCTCCTCCTTACGAATAACGATCTCTGGAAGTACAATATTCTGTTTCTCATCCGATGCAAAGGCGGCTCCCGGTCGAGGGTTTAACTGTCCGATCGCCTGAGAGGCCTCCACGACACGTTCAACGGTAATCTTCAATCCCTTTGCGATCTGAGGATAGCGTTTATGACCCAGATCCTCCAAATAATCGCGGATGATCAAACCCTCTATCTCCTGATCCTTCCGTTGACGCTTTAATTGGATCATTAAACATTCCTGAAGCGTTCGAGCCGCTATTCCGGCGGGCTCAAAATTCTGAATCAACGAGAGCGCTTGCAGTACCTTTTCATAGGGAACTTGAGCACTCATCGCAATCTCATCGAGAGAAACTCTCAAAAAACCTTTCTCATCAAGATTACCGATAATTTCATCCCCTGCCGTGACCAGATCAATATCTGCATCACTTAAGGCCAACTGCTGAGAAAGGTGATCTGAAAGCTTCACCCCTTCCGATTGAGAGTCAAAAAAGAACTGACGTTTTTCCGCATCCTCGGACGTATAGCGAGAGGAACCGACATTGGATTGTGCAAAGTATTCCTTCCAATCATCATCCCTCTGACTCTCTTTGGCGGTTTGCGGAAGATCCTCAATTTCATCGGGTATCGAGGGGGGCTCTGAAATCTCCTCTAAAACAGGATTCGCCGCAATCTCCTGCTGAACTAACGATTGAAGTTCCAATGCAGGGGCCTGCAGAAGATGTAACGATTGTTGCATTTGCACCGAAAGCGCCTGCCCTAACGCCATCTGTTGATGCAAATTCATGTCCGCCATAGTGGATAAGAATTACGGTAAAATCATCCAAGAACAAGCAATATTCATGCCGACAAATAGAAAATAGGTATCGATGTTGGAGTATCCCACGAGTATCCCCAACAGAAAGACCTTAAATCCATTGTCTCGCGCACTCCCTGCGCAAAGCGCAATACCAAAAGGGAAAGAAGTTGGAGAGCCGAGGGCAGGCAACTAGAAACGGGGGTGAGCAGGGGTTTCGTAACGACGCCTCCTCCTTCGTCCAAGCACTTCGGCGAGACAAGCCGACGCGACGTTAAATCTCTACTCCCCCCCTCGTTCTGACCACGGCTCCTCCGAGCCTCCTCCCTATTTTTAAAAAGTTCTCGAAAACAAGCTTTCGATCTCTTTTTAAAAACAGGGATCAATCACTTACGCTCTTGGGTCAGAACTTCCCCACATGATACAAAAAAATCCGAGAATTTCTCACGGAGAGGATCATGAGCTCTTTCCGAGGAGAGGTGAAACCGATCCCCTCCAGAGAAACTCGATCGTTTTTGAAAATCCTTTTTTCAAAGAAACGGGAGAGATTCTCGGGAGGCGGCAGACGACGAAGAAGGTGCCGAAAGGAAAGAGCTCACGATCCTCTCCCCCTCTGACGTTGCGGCGTCGCGTCGTTGTGCGAGAACTGCTTTAGGATTTCAATTCCCCTCCTCAAATTCCCCTTTCAAATCCAGAGTTGTCTTGAACGGCTGCGGAAGGATTTAGGGAATTCCTCTTTACATTTATTCAAAACTCAGCATTGTTTGAATCAGCTTCATTCTTTCTTTTAAAGAGTTCCCTTTATAGGAGTTCGGAAAGAAGAAGTTTTTGAAACCGCTCCCTCTCTGATTCATTGAATCGTTGCTCTTTTAAGGGTTGATCGAAAGTCATGAGGGAGGGGATTGAAAATAACCTTTATTATAAGATTTGAATTATGATTGATGTTTCTTACGAAAAACTTTTAGAACTAGTAGACCTCTCCAAAACTGGTCGATTAAATCCCCGACAGGAACAGGAGGCCCTCCAAACCGTGAAAGGCCTTATGCTCACGGGACCCGAAGGAGTCGCTTCAGCCGTTGAAGGAATGGTCACTCTCCCTTGGTCCGTTGGCGTCAATGCGATTATGGACTCTTGGTCGACGTTAAACGATGGAATTAAAAAACTCCTCTTAAGTGGAATTACCACAGAGGCCTTCCAAACGGATAACGGAAAACGTTTTCGCCTGAGTTTAGGCCGAGCCTTTCTCCGCACGGATGCCCCTTTAGGCTGTAAAATTATCATCGCGGTCGCTCATGAGATTGTTCTCGGAGCTGATCCCCTCCCACAACAAAAACATCTGCAAACCTTTTTTCATATTATGGTCGGTAAGGGACGGCCTTGGGTCACCAACCTCAATATCGAATCCTTAGAGAAGAATGATCTTGCGGCACTCCTTTTCTGTAGTGTGGCAGCGACCTTTACTCGTGCCTCTTTCCTCCCCCCTTCACCTCCTTTTACCCAGCTCCAACTGTTGAAGTGGGCGGCCCCCTCTGGTCAGATCGAACATTTACCACAACCGATTATCGACTTAATCCTTGAAGCGGTTCGTAGTTGGAATGGACGTTGGCAAGCCTCTCTTAAACGGGAATGCACTCCACTGCCTGAAATCATCGCCGCGATTATTCCTCAAACGGTAGATGAACCGACGACGCCAAACGAAGCGGAAGCCGGTGCTGAAGGAGATCTCTCCCTCGTTCCGAATGGACCTCGCCGAGAACGATTTGATCGTTTTGAAAGAAGAGAGGGACGAGAAATCCGCAATCCGCGTGAAGCGCGCGATCTCCGTGATCCACGAGACAGCCGTGATTCCCGTTTTCCTCGACGTCGTGATTTCGACCGTCCCCCTGTCGTTGAAATGTCTCCTGAATTTAGTTTCCCTAAATCAGTCGAACAAATTCAGCACTATGTCCAAAAAATCGAAGCCGACCTTGAAACCGTTCGTGCTGCACTTCAACAAAAAGAGACTGCCCTTCAAAATGCCTTAAATCGGACTGCGAATTTAATCGCTGAAGAATCGACTGCGAAACCGAAAAAAGGACGCAAAGCGAAAAACGATGAATCGGGTGACTTTGAGTCGTTAAAACAACATAACGAACAACTGCAAGAGACGGTCAGTGAACTCCAGAAGCGGATCGAAGAGTTTACGGCGGAACATGAGGATATTGCCACGAGTCGAGGAGCACACTCCCGTGATGGCAAAAAAATTGAACCTGCCGCTGAACTCTTTAATTTAATTTCGATTAAATTAGCCCCTGAACTTGAGGAGTATAAAACACTTGAGAAAGAACCGATGACCACCGCTCTTGGTGAACATTGTCGCAATCGTTGGGGAGATCTTTTCGAAGTCCTCCGTAAACTTGGGGTCGAAATTCAAGCTAAACCGGCTCCGAAAAAACGCCCCTCACGAGCAAAAGCAACCTCTTCATAAATAGAATTGATTTAAGGGCGATCGAAAGATCGCCCTTTTTACTTCCCTATGAATCCAAGCCCCTCAGTCATCAATAAAACTCTCGAAATCAATCCGGTTTCTAGCTCAACCCTGAAACTCCTCTGCACTGATTTCGACGGAACCCTCATTGATCATGAGGATGGAGGATCTCCCCCTCCTTCGGAATTTTTTGAGAGACTCTACAATGCTCGAGAAAAAGCCCCCGTCACTTGGGTCATTAATACAGGAAGAGGGTGGAGTGATTTAAAATATGATCTAATCGCCAAAGCCTTTCCGGTTTGGCCCGATTGGGTGGTCCTTACTGAGCGACTTATTTATCAAGTCGTTGACCGTGAGTTGGTCGATCACTCCGATTGGAATCGTCGCTGCCAATCGATCCATGATGATCTTTTTAGTAAGTCCCAAAATTTATTCACAGAAATCCGGCATCATCTTTCAGAAACAACCGAAGCGGATTTAATCAACGATACCGCCTCCCCCTTAGGAATCGTCGCTAAGACCGAAGAAGAGGCCGATCGAATCTCGTACTATCTCGATGATTTACTCTCGGAATGGCCGGAGCTCGTCTATGTTCGAAATTCTATCTGGTTTCGATTCTCTCATATTGATTTCAATAAAGGCACCTGTCTCCGTGAGATTGCTGAAAAATTTCAAATTCATTCCAATGATATCTTATCGGCAGGAGATCATTGTAACGATCTCCCCATGCTCGACTCACAATTTGCACGAGGGATTGTCTGCCCCTCGAACTCTGTCGAGGCGGTCAAAACGAAAGTCAAAAAAAACTCAGGCTTTATTGCCCAAGGAAAAGCAGGTCACGGCGTCCTTGAGGGATGGAAATATTTTTTCCCTTAAATAAGAAAATAAATGCTCTTCGACTACCATACTCATACCCCGCTTTGTCACCACGCCAAAGGAGTCCCTCGTGAATACATTTTGGCCGCTCAAAAAATCGGTCTCTCCGAAATTGGGTTTTCAGATCACAATCCGATGCCAACACAGTTTGATGATTGGCGTATGGCGCTTTCCGATCTTCCTCAATATTTCTCCTGGATCGAAGAGGCTCGAAAGGAATTTCCCACCTACCCTATTCGCTTGGGATTAGAATGCGATTATATTCCTGGCTACGAAGATCATCTCCGTCATCTGTCGACGCTCGCCGACTGGGACTACCTCATTGGAGCGGTGCACTATATCTCTCCGCTTTGGGATGTCGATAATCCCGCCCATATCGCCCGGTGGAAAGAAAGAGAGGTGGAGGAGGTCTGGGATTGGTACTTTAAATCTTATGTCCGAATGATTGAATCCGGTCTTTTTGACTTCTTTGCTCATGTCGATCTCGTTAAAAAATTCGGTTTTAAACCCAAGGGAGATCTCACCCGTTTTTATTCAGAAACGATTGAAGCGCTCGCAGATCACCACGGAATTATCGAAATCAGCACCGCCGGCCTACGAAAAGAGGTCAAGGAAATCTATCCGAGTAAAGAGTTTCTAACACTCGCACACCGCAAAGGGATTCGAATTTTAATCAACTCCGACTCCCACTCCCCCGAAGAGGTGGGGTATCGCTTTGATCTTGCTCTGCAACTTGCAAAAGAGGTCGGCTACTCTGAGTTAATTCGCTTTGATAAACGAAAAGCGATTTCTATTGCCTTACGTTAGCCTTAGCCCCCTTGATAAAAAACCTGCCCATTTCGGATTCTATTGCATGAAATGGGTTTAATATGGATTTATTAAAAAAAATTCCTAGAGTTCGCCTATGAATTTGAGTTCTTTTGTCCTGCACCGTGGACTTCCCCTCATCCTTCGTTACTGGAAACGCTTTGCCCTCGGGATTCTGCTTGGTATTCTCTTTGGGCTTGTCCATGCCGGAATCATGTGGGGAGTCAATCTCGTGATCTCTCGAATTGATCCTCAGCAAGTTGCAGTGACCGCAAAGAGTGTCCTCTCCAGTAGCGAATCCCATACGTGGCGTGAATTTTTAAAATCAATTCAACTCTCCATTCTTGATTTGCTTGATCCTTTTCTTCCCTTAATGGGACGTCCCCTCGATCTTCTTCAGATTATCGGAGGAATGCTCTTCTTTGCTGGTTTTGCCTTCGTTCGAGGGATCATCGGCTACTTAAGCTCGTACTGCCTTGCGTGGTCGAGCGATCGCGTGATGAACGACCTCAAATGCGAAGCACTCGTTAAGCTCAACTCGCTATCGATGGATTACTTTAATCGATCGACTCTTGGGGATATGATTACCCGAATCAACCAAGATACCGCCGTCCTTCAACGTTGGTTGAGCCTTGGGCTCTCCGATCTCATTAAAGAGCCGGTCACGATTATCTCCGCCCTCACCTATCTTTTTATCGTCGAATGGAAACTCACCGTAATGGCACTGATCTACATTCCGATTTTGATTATTCCGATTTCGGTTCTGGGTCGTAAGGTTCGTAAATTCGCGACTAAAGGATCAGAGGTCAGCATTCAACAGTCGAGCGTCTTAATTGAATCTCTCTCCAATATGCGGGTCGCAAAGGCTTTTGGGCTTGAAAAATTTCAGGAAGAGGAATTTAGAGATTATGCACGACAATTTCTTTCTCATAGTTTTAGAACGATGAGGGCGAAGGAACTGATGAATCCAGTCGTCGAAACATTATCGATGCTCAGTTTTGGTCTCGTGATCGTTTACGTCGTTCATACCGGAATGAGCTTTGCCAATATGACCACTTTTTTCATGGGCTTAATCCTCATGGCGACTCCGATTAAAAAACTCGCTTCTTTAGGACTGCTCTTTCAACAAACCCGAGTGGCTCTTGAACGACTTCGCGATTTTTATGAAGAAACCCCCTCCGTTCAAAATAATGAGAAGGGATTAAAACTGCACTATTTCGAAGGAACCATCGAATTTAAAAATGTCAGTTTCAGCTATGGAAAAACCGTTGTTCTTAAAAACATTAACTTTATTGTGCATAAAGGGGAATCGATCGGTCTCGCAGGAGAAAGCGGTTGTGGAAAAAGTACATTGATTAATCTTCTCTTCCGTTTTTACGATGTCACCGAAGGGGTCATCCTCATTGATGGAGTTGATATTCGTGAATTTGAAGTCTCCTCCCTACGGGCAAAAATGGCGCTCGTGAGTCAAGAGGCGATGCTCTATAATCGTACCGTTTCCGAAAATATCGCCTTTGGGAAACTCAATGCCTCCTCGCAAGAAATCGAGCAAGCGGCTCGCTTAGCCCATGCGACCCCTTTTATTCAACAAATGCCTGAAGGTTTTAAAACAGTCATTGGCGAGCGAGGGGTCCGTATGTCTGGCGGTCAACGCCAAAGAATCACGATTGCCCGCGCTTTTGTTCGCAATGCCCCGATCCTCGCCTTGGATGAAGCCACCGCCAGTCTCGATTCAGAATCCGAGGCAGAAGTTCAGGCCGCTCTCGATTTACTCTCCAAAAATAAAACCACCTTCTGTGTGGCGCATCGTCTCTCCACGCTTTCAGGGATGAATAAAATCATCGTCCTCTCCAAAGGCTCCATTATTGAGGAGGGTACCTTCTCCGAACTCCTTAAAAAACGGGGTCACTTTGCAGAGATGGCGAAAAAGCAAGGGATTACAGGATAAAAATATGAACATTCACAAAAAAATTCTTGATGATCTTGAGTTTTTCAAGACAGAATTCACCTGCTTTATTAATGAGCAGCAAAAAATAAATAAGTTGCCTCAATTTTCAGATAAGAAAGCTGAAGAGGTCACTGAACAATTTCTAAAAAACAATCACTTAGACCCCAAATACAACTCTGGATCAACGAAATTTCCAGACATGATAATCGATTGTAAATCCTATAAAATTGGAATTGAAGTTAAAACGAATCAAAAAAAGTCAAAAACTCAGAAAAAAATAACACTGGGCAATAGCTCCACTCAGGCAGAAATAAAAGTCAAAAAAATAATCACAGTTTGGTTCATTGAGTCCTGGGATAATTTCAGTGTTTATGACTATAAGGACTTAGTTAAAACCCTTGTCGTCGATCATAATCCAAGATTTCAACTTTCATCAGATATTAATGACAGAGATAGACCCTTTCTTTTATTTCTCAAAAACAATCGAATTTCATTTTACGATTTTCTTGCCCTTGAATCGAAAGAAAAAAACAAATGGGTGAAGCAATTTTTAAAGCAAGAAAACTCTATTCAAACATGGCGTTGGTTCATGGGAGAAAATGACGAGTTTGGTTTGGAAAATATGATCGATATGCTTTCACGATCATGTCAGGAATGGAAAAGATTTGATAAAACAAGAGCGATTACCTTCCTGTTTGCCAAACATATTGAACTATTCAAAGCAACTCAGCTAGACCAAACTACTCTTTGGATTCCGCTCTACAAAGAATTTGGAGTATTTGGTGCAATTAAAGACGAATTCACAGGAGGAGGTAAAGTAAATGGATTTCCTCAAATTATAGATGTCTTTTTAAAGAACTTAAAAGAAATTATTAATATCGTTCCTAAAGCAAAACGATCTGATTGGTCGAATCAAGTAAAAACTTTATTTATCAAACCTAAAATTATCGGCCCTAAAGATAGTAAAAATAAACGAAATGGTATTACAAATGAACAAGCGGAAAAAATATACGAAGAGATCGATAAATTAATTACTTCCTAATTGCTCCAAGAAACTTTGCAACCGACTCTCCAATGTGCCAAGCAAGAACGGGAGGTACAGCATTTCCAATTAAACGATAGGATTTAGAAGGAGGCGCTATAAAACACATCTCATCAGGAAAAGATTGAAGCCTCGCACATTCTCTTATCGTAAGTCTTCTTTCTTCTAAATAATGAAATTCGATATTGCCATGATGTTCAGCCCGAATTGTTGGGGCAGGACGATCCGCTTTTATAGGCTTATTACCTTGACAATGGGAGCCATAATTCTTTGCCTTTGAAAACTCCAGTTGGTTCGGAACTTTATTGTTTTTAATTAAATCATGAATTGCCTCTTTAGAAGTGATCCACGAAGGAAGTCCTGTATCGCTCGTTTCAATCGAATGTGTCTCTAATGGAAAAGAAAATAGGGATGAATCTAAATCATTTCTTATTCCTACAATAAAAACCCGTTCTCTTGATTGAGGCACGCCGAAGTCAGCAGCATGGTGTAGTTTAGAGATAATTTTATAGCCAATTCCTGTTTTAGAAAAATCCTCCTTAATAACATCCAACGCTGACCCCAAATTCGTCAAACCTTTAACATTTTCGGCGATAAAAATTTTGGGATTAAGCTTGGCTACGACTCGTTTCATTTGCAAATAAAGCCGTCCTCGTTCAGAATCAAACCCCGTTCTTTTCCCTGCAACGCTAAAATCTTGGCACGGAAAACCACCGACAACCACATCTGCTTGATCCGGAAATCCTACCGGAGATCCTGATTTTGAGATCAATTCAATTCGATCTAAAAACTCCTTGATATCCTCATTCCGAACAATCGTTTGATAGTCATTCTCTTTGTTTCTAAAATAACTTTCATATGTCTGACAAGCTTCAGGAAGAATATCATTGGCAAAAATTATTTTAAATGCAGTATCACATTTTTTTCCGAAATGTCGTTGATGCCCATCATAATACGTATCTAAATATTTGAAACCACCCGAAAACCCTAAATCCATTCCTCCGCAACCTGAAAATAACGAGACCACGCTCCAATGCGAAGATTGAACCCTAGATACATTAAACATCTGTTCGATATAAAGTTGTAAGGCTTCATTTACTACATGAGATTTCTCTTTTCCAGTACGTTTAAAATATGACTCCAACTTAGCCCACGCACTTTTATCGATATAAAATGCTTTTTTAACTGAAGTTCGTTTTAGAGAATAAGGGGATGGCTTAGGACCAGGCATATAACTAGGTTAACCCGGTTAACACTTATGTCAATAATCTAAAAAATGCCTTACACATTAAATCGAAACTCAATCACATCCCCATCTTTGACGACATATTCTTTTCCTTCAATACGCCATTTACCGGCTTCACGAGCCTTAACCATCGACCCACATTTTACGAGGTCATCAAAAGCAACCACTTCTGCAGCAATAAATCCACGCTCGAAATCGGAGTGAATCACCCCTGCTGCTTGAGGTCCCTTATCCCCTTCGTGGATGGTCCACGCACGCGACTCTTCCGGACCGGCGGTTAAATAAGTTCTCAATCCAAGCAGATGATAAACTGCGCGAATTAAGGAGCCGACTCCCGATTCATCCACGCCTAAGCTTTTTAAATAATCGGTCGCCTCTTCAGGAGAAAGATCAACGAGATCACATTCAATTTGAGCTGAAATGATCACCGCTTGGGTATCTAAATGGGTCTTTGCATATTCACGAACTTTTTGAACAAAGGGATTTGCATCTCCCTGTGCAAGATCTCCTTCAGCGACATTACAAGCAAAAATCGTCGGTTTGGAGGTCAATAGACAAAAAGACTTTAACAGCTTCTTTTCATCCTCCCCCAACTCTAAAGTGTTCGACATTTTCCCTTCATTCAAATGCGGGAGTAACTTTTTCAAAAGTTCATTTTCAGCAAGGGCAAGCTTATCGCCACTCTTTGCCGACTTTGTATTTTTATCCAATCGTTTTTGCGCCGTGACGAGATCAGAAAGAACCAACTCGGTGACAATGACTTCAATATCCCGAAGCGGATCGACCGTTCCACTGACATGATGAACATTCTCATCCTCAAAGCAACGAACCACCTGAATAATCGCATCCACCTCTCGGATATGGGTCAGAAATTGATTTCCTAATCCCTCTCCTTGGCTCGCCCCTTTAACAAGACCCGCAATATCGACAAACTCAATGATCGCAGGAACAATTTTTTTACTCCCAAAAATCTTTGCTAATACCTCCTGACGTGCATCCGGAACCGTGACCATCCCCACATTCGGATCAATCGTGCAAAAGGGATAGTTCGCCGCCATTGCTTTGCGAGTCTTCGTGACCGCATTAAACATCGTACTTTTTCCAACATTCGGTAATCCAACAATTCCAGCGCGTAACATAGTTTCCTTTTCTGCCCTCTCAATACGGAGAGCAACTCAATTCATCACAATAGTTAAAGATCTTCTAGAAATAGGGAAAGCAGGAAATAAGGATCTGAAACCGATACGATGATCTCCTTCCTCTTTCAAGTTTCCCTGATTTCTATTCCAAATTCAGATTTCCATCCGTAATTGCTCCGTAGTGCGCCGAGGAGGTTAAATGCGCAAACTTCGCTAATACTCCTGAAGTATATCGCGGCGCCGGCTTCTTCCATTTTTTAAAACGGGCCTTTAACTCTTTGGCAGAGATTCCGAGATCCAATGATCGTTTCTCAGCATCAATCACAATCTTATCCCCATTTTCAACCACGGCCAACGGTCCCCCGACATAAGCCTCAGGCGAGACGTGACCAACGACAAATCCATGACTTCCCCCCGAAAAACGACCGTCGGTAATCAGGGCCACCTCTTTCCCCAGTCCTCGTCCCATAATCGCTGAAGTCGGAGAAAGCATCTCTCTCATTCCAGGTCCCCCCTTAGGTCCCTCATAGCGAATCACCACCACATCCCCCTTCTTCACCTTCCCCTTTAAAATCGCTTGGAGTGCAAGCTCCTCTGAATTAAAGACATTGGCCCTTCCCTCAAATCGCAACCCCTCTTTTCCACTAATTTTTGCGACTGCCCCTTGGCTGGCAAGATTTCCATAGAGAATCACAAGATGTGAGTCTTTCTTCACCGGATTGTCAAAGCCACGGATAATATCCTGACCGGCGGGATAATCGTTCACATTCTTGAGATTTTCAGCAACAGTTTTTCCAGTCACTGTCATGCAATCTCCATGAAGAAGACCCCGATCCAAAAGTCGCTTCATCAATGGAGGAAGCCCACCGATTCCCACTAAAGCGGCCATTAAATATTTACCACTCGGTTTAAGATCCCCTAACACAGGAACCTTTTTACCAATTCTCGTAAAATCATCGATCGAAAGCTTCACTTTCGCGGCATGGGCAATCGCCAGCAGATGAAGGACCGCATTTGTCGATCCGCCTAATGCAATCACCACCGTAATCGCATTCTCAAAAGCCTTTTTAGTCATGATATCACGAGGACGAATCCCCTTTTTCAAGAGATTCAAAACCGCCGCTCCGGCTTTTCGACAGTCCTCCTTTTTTTGTGAGGAAACCGCTGTCTGGGCAGAGCTATTCGGTAAACTCATCCCCATGGCCTCAATCGCTGAAGCCATCGTATTCGCGGTATACATTCCCCCGCAGGATCCAGGCCCTGGAATCGAGCATCCCTCAATCTTCGCCAAGGCTTGATCATTAATTAAATCATTGGCTCTTTTTCCTACCGCCTCAAAAACAGTGACGACATCGGCCTCTTTTTTATCAATACAACCGGGAAGAATCGTTCCCCCGTAAACAAAAACCGCAGGGCGATTTAATCGTGCAATGGCAAGCATACAACCGGGCATGTTTTTGTCACACCCCCCAATTGCCACCAATCCATCAAACCCTTGACAGCCCATCACCGTCTCAATCGAATCGGCAATAACCTCCCGAGAAACCAGTGAATACTTCATCCCCTCAGTTCCCATCGAAATCCCATCAGAAACCGTAATCGTATTAAAAATTGTCGATTTCGCTCCTGCCTGATCGGCTCCGATTCCGGCCTCTACGGCGAGCTTATCAATGTGCATATTACAAGGAGTCACATTGCTCCATGTTGAAGCGATACCGATTTGAGATTTTGAAAAATCTTCGACCTTATAACCTAATGGATAGAGCATTGCTCGACTGGCAGCACGCTCATAACCATCAAAAACAGGGGCCGAGAATTGACGAGTAATATCCTTCTGAGAAGTCGATTTCTTTGACATAGACTACCGACAATGCAATCTCCACGAACGGAATCAACCTAAATTCAACCGAAGCCAGATTTTCATTCCAATAAATCCAAGTTTTCTGGATAGGAAAAGAACGGTAAAGTTGGATTACATTATCCTTTAAAAAAAACCTCAAAATCTCTATCCTCGCATGATGAACCCTTTTCGAACCATTGGTGGATTTCTTCTTCTCATGATGACCTTAGACTCCACAGAGTTTGATCTCAAGACGCTTGCAAATCGAAAGGATCTCTGGCCCAAAGAGATTACGCTCATGAAAACTCTTTCCTACTCTCAAGGAAAAACTTTTTATTTAGGGACGAAACAACCGCTCCTTGAGATCTCGCCAACGGAGATCGTTTTTGGTGACGGAAAAAATCGCTATCGCCTCGATCCTATTTACACGAATCTCTCTCTCCTCATTGATGAAACGGCACTCCTCCAATCTCCCCCCTCTTCCCCTTCAAATCCCTCTGCGCTCAATCCCACGCAAATGGAGGGACCGGATTTCACTTTTCTTTTGAATACCAAAGTTGAGTTCAGTGAAGCCGATCGAGCCAAAGCAATTGACCTTCTTCTCACCCAAGGGGGGTATTTTAAAGTCGCCGCTCAAATTCGTCAGGCACTTTATGAGGCCTACGAATCCAGCGGGGCGAATAGCATTGAATGGACCGACCGACTCTATTTTGCCCGGATCTGCTCGATCCTCGGCGAAAAAGAATCGAATCTTAAAAAAGAGGACTCTTTATTCGATAACAACGCTGATGCCCCTTTCTACAAACGATTCAAACCGGAATCGTTGCGCTTCTTTCTCTCCTCCCCCCCGGCGCTAACCAAAGCATTGCTGATCCAAAAATCGGAGGATGATCTCATTGGACTGTTTTCGGTACTCGACAGTCTCTTTCAAACCTACTCAACGCAGGTCAACGACTACTCCTCGCTCGCCGCTGCCTTTGCGATTGTTTACGATCAACCGCTTCCGAAACGATGGCCTCATGGTCAAGTGAACCATGCCCTTGTCCCGCTTCTCAATGATAAACAATGGATCCCCCTCTTTGCCTATTTTCAAAAAAAGGATCAAGAAAATGCCCTTGCCGTGAAGATCAAAGAGATGTCTGCTTCAGAACTTAAATTCGTCGTCGATTGCCCGATTGAAATCAGCGAACTCGAATGGGCCTTAAAGGAACAACGAAACGGACGAAGTACTTTTGATAAAACCTATTTTGATGTTCAGTACGACGAACCTCGAATCAAAGGCAGAGAGGTTCAATACAGTTGGCCTCATGAAGAGAACTACACACTCGCCATGATTAAAAAGAAGGGGGGAATCTGCATTGATCAATCGTACTTTGCGGCCCTCTGTGCGAAAGCCTTTGCGATTCCTAGTATCTCGATCTCCGGAGAGGGTTCAAATTGTGCCCATGCATGGCTCGGATTTATGCCCTCAGGGGATAAATGGAACATGAAAGGAGGCCGTTATGAGGCGAATAACTACGTCGTCGGTTTTGCGTGGGATCCCCAAACATGGAACCAGATCAACGATCATGAGCTTGAATATATCAGCCAACGCTATTCCGACTCCAAGGAGTATGAACAAAGCCAAGGGTACCTTATGTTTGCGGAGCTTGGTGCAGAGGTCTTCACTAAAGAACAACTGGCGAAGATTCTTTTAGAATCAAAAACCATTTGCCTCAAAAATCCGGAGCCGTGGTTTAAACTGGAAAAACAGTATAAAATCGCAGCTCAAAATGAGGACCTTAAAACTCTCTATACCGAGATGCTCGAACAGTTCTCCTCTCAAAAAGATTGGAAAACACGAGCCCAAGAGGGGCTCAGTAAAACCGCAGGAGGATCTGAGAGTGGTGACTCTAACTCCACCGATGCAGCGACCAAGATCATGAACGAAAACAGGGGAAAAAGAGCCGATCTTGCCATTCAAATTGCGTCAAAAGATGCTTTTCAAAAAATCCAGAATGATCACTACGAAGAGGCTTTTACCGTCTATCAAACGATCATTAAAAAATTCGGTAAAGAAAGTGGATTGATGATTATAAATGAACTCGTCGAACCCTTTATCGCATTATCGATTAGCAAACAACAGCTCGAGCTCAAAGATAAGGCCTTAAAAGCGGCCGAAAAACTGATCGATAACACCGAACGCGAAGCAAGTTTGAATCAATCCAAACAAAGGTTGGATAAACTCCAGAAAGAGATCGAAGAGGCTTTGAAAGTAAAATAAACGAAGAAGGAGAAAAAACATCCCCTTTCGACCATGCCACTCCGGCAGCTGACGGATCGGCGCTCCATTTTTTAATTCCTAATACATGAAAACAGGAAGGAATAAAATTATTCCCCTCCCATCGATTGCTGTCTGGACCACCAAAAGGCAAAAATCAAAAAACTAACCACGGCAAAAATCCCCCATCTTATTAATTCCTTACGATGTTCCTGCTTTTCAATCTGCAAAGCACTTAACCGATCCATTTCCTGCTGATGAGATCTTTTTGCCTCTCGCTCCGTCACTTCCCCCTGACTCCCTTGAAGCTTCGCTATTTGAAGGAGAATGGATTCACGAGCAAGATCGGCCTCCCCACCGGGATAGAGCTGCATTTCATCGACAGTGGTTTTCCACTCTTGGAGTGACTGAGAAAATGTATCCTCTCCTTTTCCGCGACTGATCTCTCTTTCATAAGCATAAATTTTATCCCGTAACTCTTTTAAAATTCGTTGATTATCCTTTTCCTTTGAAAAACGTTTCTGGGCCTCTTTTAATTGAACGATGATCCAAGGATAATTTTGAACAAGCCTCGCCGGATATTTTCGACCTCGCTCAATCGAACCGTCATGAATAGAGCTTCGAATCTTATTTTCAAATAAACTAAAATCACTGTCATCCCAATCCTCAAATTTTTTCTCGAACGAGTAAAGATTCATTATAGCAACAAGATCCCCCTTCCGCTCAATGACTCCATTTAAGTCCGTTAACAGTTCAATAACGGCCTCAGAATCAGGAACACGAATAGAATCCCCCCATCCCACTGAAGAGAGTAATAAAATTAAAAATAAATAAAATACCTTCATATCGATGCTATAAGAATGATTTAATAGATCCTTGAAACGGTATTTTCTATTGAGAAACGACCGCCCGGATCCGTTCCGCAATCGCCTTAAATTTATTCGTAATATCCGGCCCTGTCGCCGCGTAGTAATATGCCCCTTGCGGTTGGTTTACATTATACCCTGAATAACGGGGATCGTTTGCTAATTGAATCATGATATTTGAATTAATGCCGGAACCAAGTCCAACCGTATAAATCGTCACATTACTCTGACGCGCAAAATGGGCGACTAATGCAGCGGCTCGATCCGATTCACTTTCAATAAAGGTTCCCCAGCCCGTCATCGCTGGATAAAAATTAGGAACCGCCGAAGAGACCCAGAGATTCGTCCAATTATTATAATTTGTTCCTGCATAATAAATCGCTTTTGGAGGAGAACTAACACTCATCGGCATAATGAAAAGCCGAAGTTGGTTCGTTCCGGAAAGAGAGAGCCCATTGGTAAAAGCGGGATTTTCATTTCCCTTTAAGGTATTCGTCGAAAAAACAAAGGAGGCGATCTGATCCACTCCTTGCATCGTCGTCTCATTCGTCACCTTAATGACTCGAATCAAATTCGTAAATAAAAGCCCGAAATTGGTATAATTCGATGCTGGGGCATAATTAGGATCCGCCGGAACCCCCGTATTGGTGTAAATACCAGCGGTTTGAACCCAACTCATCGTGTTCGTATTCCAATAACGGGTCGAATTGGTATAAAGCACTCCATTTATCCGAAAGGAACTCATTCCTTGATAAAAATACTCTCCTAAGAGATTCGTTGATCTCAAAAGATTATAGTTCGTATGAAAATTCGTCGAATTATAATAGGCCACTCCATTTGTAAAATCTTTATACCAGCTATAATTCGTTGCCGTTACTCCTGCAATTCCCGTATAAAATCCGGAAGCATCTCGTTGAACTCCTAACGCATTGGTGGTGTTCGTCACCGGTCCAGGATGATATTGGACAAGATTTGTATAGCGCGGATTTGCTCCTGATCCAGAGTTCGATCTCCATAAGAACTCCTCCGGATAATCCCCCCCTTGTTTATTCGTCCATTCAAATTGTGATTTATACATCTGCCCATCTGAACCGGAATTCATAATCACATCTAAATTGGTATAACCAGGCTGAAAATAGACTACAAATTGATTTGCTAAAAGGTTCGTCGTGATCGTCACTTGATTTGTATAATGGGAAACGTAAACTCCTTTGACGATAGGGATAAAATTATTGGTATTGCTGAAAGCACTTTCGAAGGTATTTGTGACTGTATTTTGCAAAACATTCGTCATCGAATTTAAGCCGGTCGCAACGGAGTAGTCTTTATTGACCCACTCCATGAGATACATCACCGAACCGGGCCAGTTGGTCGCCTGAACTCGTGTTGACTTTGGAGTCCCGGAACCGGAATTAGTTACAAAAACATTCGTGGCAAAAAATTTAGTCGATCCGTTATCTTTCGCCCAATCGGTCGTCGTCGAGTGATAGGGGATCAAACTAAGATTCGTTGTTGCTCCTGAGTTTGTTCGATAGTTCGTTCCCATCTGTCCGTAAACAATATTCGTAAAACCGGGAGTAAAGGCCAAGGTTCGAAAGGAATTAAATTGTCCATCGGTAAAAAAGACCAGGTATTTAATGGTGTTAGGATCATTCCACGCCTCTTCATCTCCATACCAAAGAGTCTCAACCCCCATTCTCAAACCATCGGAGGCCCCTGTCCACCCATTAAAATCGATCCCACTCGCCGCATTCGTATTCATTGCATTTGTTCCCAAGGTCCAAAAATTACTCGTCATTGGAACATCTAATCGAGAATTATAGCTAAAGGAGGAAATTGAAATTAAATCGACATTGGTATCAAACAATCCCAGAAAATTAGTAACCGCGCGTGGAAGAGAGGCGGCTCCGCCATTCGAGATCATCGATCCCGATCGGTCTAATACAAGTGAAATCATCCGGGGACGTCGTGTTGCGGCAGCGATTCCATTCAACGGGAAAAGATTCCTAAACCCTTGAGAAGGAAGAAAAAATGTTTTAGCATCGGTTCGGATAATCGTCTTGGCTGAATTAATTTGACCCCGTGCTCCGGCCTCAACAACATTCGTCATGAAGTTCGTGTAAGATTTTCCTCCACTTAAATAACTAGCGGAATAGACAAACGTGTAATTGGTCGATAATTGCCCCGTCTGAGCGTTGGTAATCCCCATAGAGACCCCTGCCGGATCGCTATTCGTTAAATTCAACAACAAAGGCTGATTTCCGATCGCAAAATTCCGGATTGAAGTGGAGACTCTTTTCGCATTCGCTAACGTGTTCGTTCCTCCTCCTCCAGAATTTTGGACCCCCGCAAGCACCGCGGCATCTGCAGCTCGACTCAACTTCGCATCCTGCAAATAGATGTACCCAAAATCAATGGAAAGGGCCATAAAAGCAACAATCGTAAAAATTGTCCCGGCAAAAATAACCAATACCTGACTACGACTGGAGGCTAAATGGGGTTTTATTTTCATAGATTTCTAATGTTTTTTCATCTTGAATTAAGGGGCCATAAAAAAACTTTTATCATAGAGTAACGAGGGCTCAGAAAAACCAAAAATCTTTAAGGGAGATCGATTTGTATAAAAGATCTCAACACAATAAATATCTTTTCCTTCAACACATGTATTCGTTAATTTCATAATATCATCGACTCCCGATCTGATCGGCGTCGTCCACGTTCCTCCCGCTAAAAGTTTACTCATATTTTTGTTAGCCGTATCATTGGTTCCCGCAAGATATCCCGTTGTTCCAACGGTATTGACCGTAGCAAATCCAGATAAATAAAGATTATTGGTATAGTTCTGCATTTTAGTAATAATAATTAATCCATTGGTCATAAAATTATTATAATTAAATCCGCTCGTCGCCACAGAGAGTGTTGCTTTTAAGCCTGCATCAATATTATTTCCAGTAATTCGAGCGCTTATACTCGCCCCCTCACGAACTGAGGAGGCGAGAACTTGTGCTCGGTAAATATTAAGAGCGAAAATAAGAACCACTAAAACCATGGCTAAAAATAGTGGGGCCATAATAGCAAACTCGATCAGCGTTTGACTTTTATTATTCAATCTAAAGTGAAGAAATTTCATTCTAGTTTGTCCATCGATTCACGTTATTATAGGACCACGATTCATTCACAAAGGTACATTTATAAGCCACGTTCAAGTGATTAGAACTAAAAACGTCAGTCGGTCCAAAGAACTTTGAAATTGCATTAATCGGAGTCAAGGTCTTCGAAGGATAATTCACGGAGATTCGGACATACTGAACGGTATCATCATCGGATCTCTCTCCGGGTCCAAGATTTGGAGAGCTTTCCGTTGCCGAATTCGTTCCCGGCCAACTTTCAATTGAAAAATAGAGTCCCGTAGAGGCAGAATTCGTGACTTTATTTCCAAAATCACTCCTCATCTCTTTCATTCCTACTGTACTTTTCATCATCACATATAATATCGCCTGTTCCCGTGACATCTGCCGCGTTGGAACCGTTGGATCCGCTACGATTACGGATGAAGAGTTTGTTATCCAAGGACCTGAAACAAACTCATACTCGTTCGTAAATAAAATACGCCCCGTACTGGCAATTCTTCCTCCCTCCCTCACCGCCTGGGCCAGCGTCTGTCTTTGAAAAAGAAAATTAGAAAAATCGATCAATCCAAATATTAATAAAAAGAAAAGAGGAAATATAATTGCCATCTCAATTAAGGTCTGGCTTCTCTCACCTCTTGATCCTGTTTGGGATGTATTTCTCATGACTCAACTCTTTTAAGAAGTTGTAACCTATTCGTATCACATAACAAGGTAATCTGCTTTTAAACAAAGTAAAGTCCTCGTCTTAAATCTCTTACAAAAGTTAACGAATCCATCAAAACCACTAAGGACTATCCCTTACAACATTCATTCCTTACATCGAACAGTAGTTTTACTTATCACTGATTTAAGTGCTCTTTTTTTCGAACCATTCGTAGATGAATGAGATGAGTCAAATGATATCCGATAAAAAGAGCAACGATTGTCGGTAAAATAGCCGTTGTGAAAACTAACAGGCTTCTCATACTAATGACCGCAGAAAAAAAGCCAGAGGCGTAGATCAAAATTCCCATATCACTATTTTCATCACTTCCGAATTTATTCCACCACCCTAAAAAGGCACCAAAAAAAAGAGAGGCAATGCTCACCCCGAACCATCCCCCACTCATATAAGCCTCTCCCACAAAAGAGGCCGCGACGGTATACTCCTCTCCGGCTCCTACCACCTCTTCCATCGTGATGCTCATCCCCATCGGTTTTCCAGACCAAAGCGCTCGGGGAATCGGTCGCACTAATGCTAAATAGGGAATTTCCCATCCTAAATAGTCATGAGATCTCGGAAAATATCCTACGACTTGCGCCAACGTGAATAAATTCATATCGACATAAATTGCCTGTAGACTCTCACGCTCTTCTAACTCTCCCTCCCAAAAGGCCCGCAATCCGATCTCTCGAAAATGAAGCATCTGTTGCGAGGCATAAAACAATAAACCGAGCGATAATCCCGCCACTAAAAAGATTCTTTTTTCATCCTCTTTTTTAACGGCAAATAGATAGCCAATTACAAAGGTCACAAGGTAAGTGGAGAAAATATAACGTGTTCCACTGGAATAGCCGTAAAAGAAGGTAAGCCCTGTTCCTAATCCCATTAAAATTAAAGCGCCAGCACCATATTTCTTCCATCGTGCGACCACCACTCCCATGAGCGGGGGAAGAAGATACAGAAGCATCCCCAACTCCGTAAACAAGGCCTTCCAATCCCCAAAGCGTCCCCGTCCCCAAGGTTGAAAAAACCGCGGCTCTAAAATGGCATTCCACCACTCGATGAAGCTAAAATCGACGGCAAGTGCCATATGAAGATATCCCATCACAAAGCACCCTATAAAAAGCCCCGTCATGACCGAGGGTTTCACTTTTGCAGAAAAAAGAGCGGTCCGCTTCACTCGATTTTTCGCCGTTAAATGCCTCCCGATAATAAGACCGGCAAAGGCCAGAAAGATCAATCCCAAGGACTCATAAACATAGGCCCCATCCACTAACGCTAAGATCTCTTGTTGGGGAAATAAAAATTCGAATAGCGTTAAAAAATAAAGGGATAAGATCGCCGCCACATCGGCCCTTACTAAATTTCGCCACCCTTGACGAAAATCAAAACCTAAGGAGATCAAAATCCCAACAACGACTCCTCGTGATGCCGTACTCGTTAATTGAGTAAGATCGCCTTCCACTAAACGACCCCAGGTCAAAAAAAGGATGACCAAAAAAAGGAGACTTCCCCACGCAGAAGGTCGAACGGCCTCTTGCGTAATCCTCTCTTCGCTCATGCTCTCACCGAGCGTTGGACCAAAGCCCGTACCAGAAGATCTTTGCCGATCATCTCCGTTGACCATGGTTTAAAAAAAATCGATTTCTTTAATGGAGCCTGTTTTGAGAAATTAAAACCCATCGATTCGGTCCCCGTCATCATGGGGGCCCAAAATAATGCCACCTCATGGGCAAAGTTTTGATTTAAAAATGAGGCATGAACTTTTCCTCCCCCCTCCACTAAAAGATTCATCACCCCTTTTTTTCCTAAATCTTTCAGAATAAATGAAAGTTTTTTGTTCTGATAGACGAGCGTTCGTTCATGGAAGATATCTTTAAAAATACGACTTGAACTCGGCAAGATCCCTCCTTGACTAACCACCACTCTCAACGGTTGCCTCTTCGTTTTGAAGCGGGAATGCCGAACCGTCAAGACTGGGTTGTCCACTCTT
>CAMCYL010000036.1 GCA_945883905.1 Akkermansia muciniphila
AAAGTTAATCGAGAAACTAAAAATCCATAAACTCTTTAGCTCACCCCCAAGCTGGATCGCTCCTGTAGGCAGAAAGCTCTAAGCCAAAAAACCTGTTTTCATAGGTAATATCCAAAAAATTCGAGAATTTTTTCAGGAAGTTAGGTTAAATCCTTAATCCTTGTCAACAGAGCTCTTTCCCGTTTGACTCCTCATCCTGTTCTCCCCAATGCGCGGTTAGCTTAGTGGTAGAGCGCTCGCCTCACACGCGAGAGGTCACTGGTTCGAACCCAGTACCGCGCACCATTCTCCCTGCCTTATGAATGAGTGTTGATCATTGTTCGGTTACCAACAAAATTGCTTCGATCCATTTTAGCGACATTCAAAACGAAAATCATTAAGGGCTTAAGGGATTTACAACTTCAATATCCGAAAATCGTTTAAAATCATGATCCATTGTATAAATCCTCTTAATCCCTTGTTCCTTCATTTGAATATAGGTTCGAGCATCAAAAAATAGATTTCCTCGAATCCCCGCTTCTTGACCTATTTCTCCCTCTAATATTTTCCAATGGTTTTTTGTCACTCCCAGAATTTCAATTGAAGGAAAATAAAGAACTCCCTTTAAAAACGACCAAGCCTCTTGGGCTGATAAAGGAAAGGCAAATACCCGATGATGAGTCGATACTCTCAAAAACTCGTACAGAATTCCTTCTGTTAAATAATAAGAATCAGCAGAAGTTGCCACTTTTTCTAAAAAACTCCTCGCCGCATTATATTCTACAGCATCTCGATTAATCGAGTAGAGTAATAAATTGGTATCAATTACACCCGACATCACAACTCCATAACGTCATTCAATGCATCACGATCTGCAATATTAACTCTCGCACTTCCCATATTAAAAGAGGGAAGCGGAATCGCCTCTTGAACCCTCTCTTTTATTTCACGACGACGACGCAATCCCTCAATTAAATAACTATTCACAATTGAAGAAATCGTTCTTTTTTCTAAAAAAGAAATATTCTTAATCTCCTCCATTGCAACATCTTCCAGAATAATAGTCGTTCTCATATGCTTAAGCATATAACAATAACATACAAATGTCAATTTTCGGTGTGGGTGAATTCGTACAATCTCAAATGAGTTGTCGCCGCTCGAAGTTTCAATGCGGTAGGAATCCTCTCCACTCGCCAGAGTCCTCCCGCCCAACTCGCCCTTGGATCCGCGGGTATCGCCAAGCCTAATGTTTCTGAAGCATTTTGAAGCACTCGATCCTCATCATAGGCCACGACCCAACGAACTTTTCGCTCCCTCAAAATTCTTTCCGCCTCCAACCAATGACTTCCACGATAAAACTGGGAACTCGCCACGATCCCCGCAATACTCTGATGGGAAGTACTTGCCACAATCGGCTCCCCCGAAAAATAAAGGAGGGAGGGAGAGATCCACCACGGAGCCAAAATCCCCCCCGTGCCTTGAATCGATTTCGCAAGCAACTTTGCCTCGACCGCAATCGGCGGCTCTTGGGTTGGGTCACTTTTTAAATGGGAGGTCGAAATCACAATATTCATCAAAAAAATAATCCCCATTGCCCATTTCCAAGTCTGACTTAACCAACTCCAGATCACTGCAAATAAAAGAAGAGGAGGGATTATCGAAAAATAGAGCCACCGACGTTGAAAAAGAGTCAATCCAACTAAAACGAGTGTAATTCCGATCATCACTAAAATCGTCGGTGAGATTTTAACCTTCGACCTAAAACGAAAAATAAAAAAGGGAATGAAAAGAGTCGTTACGGTAAAAATCAAAAAGAAATCCTCAACGCCCATCCCTCTCGTCTCTCCAATGGTCTGAAACCAGGTCGATAAGTTCCGCTCTCTCATTGCATGGAGATCTAAAAAGCGAAACCCTTCAATTCCTTGAGTCAGTAAAAAAAGAACGGCAATGACTCCCCAAAATCGCTTCTGCTCTCGATGACGAATAATCAGATTCATCACTCCTAAAATACCCAACACAATAAACGGCTCATACAGTGAGACCCAAAGGCTCATCCCCCAAAGACTCCCCATCGCAACTTCCCACCGCCCCCCTCCAACTCTCCAACGTCTCTCTTCTCCCCAAAGGGCCAGAAAAATCAATACCACCACCAATGATTGATGATCCGGTCGCGCAAAGGGAGTCCCCCAAATCAAACCGGGAAGGAGAGCCCATCCCACGATTAAAACAAAGGGAGAATAAATCGAACCCCCAATTTTCTCGCCCTCTTTGGTTTCTGATTCCTTTTGTGAAAAATAATGAATTGTACCGATTATTAAAAGAAAGAGTAAGGGTGAGATCAAAAGTCCCGCCCAATCCAACGGACTTTCCAAAAACGGTTTTAGCAGGAGCGTCAGAGCCGCTAATAAACCATCAAGGGGAAAGGTCGTATGCGGAACGATCCCAAAAGGATAATTTTCAAAATCATGGAATCCCCAGATCCAGCCCTTTCCCGCCACGATTAAAGAGACCCGATGCAACCGCGTATAGCAATCCCCATCGGCCATGAAAGGGAAGCCCTCCACTAAGGGAAGGTTTGGATAAATCCATCGGAGCCATAAGCCGATCACAGCCATTCCCAGAGCAAAAAGAACTCTTTGCCACCCGCACACCTCATTCCAAATTCTTTTCAAAATAGCCCCCCATCAGAAAACGAAACTAAAAAAAAATCTAATTATATTTCTTAACAAATTTCTTTTTATTTTCGACCTCTTCAGGAATCGCGGCGGGAGAAGGCGTCTCGATTGGAGCGGCTGGCGCAGGAGACTTTACCGCGGCTGGCGCACGTAACATCTCTGGAGGAGCCTCTTCGAGTTCCTCCTCTTCACTTAACTCCTCCATCGTCGGCATCCCCCCCATCGGGCGACTTGGAATCATGGTATGAGGGGTTCCGCCGGTCGACTCAATAAAAGCGAGTTTAATCTGTGAAAGAGCCTTCTCAAGAAGGGCTGCCTCTTGAGGTGAAAGATTCCCTTGAGTCTTCAACTCCATCATCTCTAACTGCTCAATGAGCATCTTTGCCGATTCAAAATTCGGGGGATACATCTCCCCATCGGGAGTCGGAATTTTTCCAAGCATCATCAGAATATTCTGAGCTTGAATCATGACAAATTGAGCGAAACGTTGAGAGAGTTCACGAGGATCCATATAATTTCTAGGGGGTTGGTTCAGCATCGCCTTTCGGCTCTTCTGGATTTTTTACTTATTCAGGGCTTACAATAGCAGTGACATAATAAGGATTCGAGAAGTATTTTTGGGCAACTCGATTGATCTCCTCTAACGAAATGGTTGAAAACCGTTGAGCCTTAATTTCATGGTAATCATAGCCCATCCCTAAATATTCATGAAGCGCTGCCGAATAAGCGATCGTCGCCGGGTCCTGTCGCATCATTTTCAGATGACTCAAAAGTTTCGCACGAGAACGCTCGACCTCCACAGAGGTAATCCCCTTCTCTGCAATCAAGCGAATTTCATCCAACATCTCACTCTCCACCAAAACCCGCTTTTTAGGATCGGTTCCAACATAAAAAACAAAATATCCGGCCTTCTGCGCTAAAAACTGCGAGGTCCCCACAAAATAGGCCAATCCCAATTTCTCCCGAATCCGAACAAAAAGTCGAGACCCTAAATCGGAAAGGGCCTCACTCAACATCTCCAAGACCAGTTGATCCGGATCACTCGTCGAAACGGTCGGAAAAGCAAACTGCAATACCGCTTGCTGCTTCGGCGTCGTGCGCTCCACCCGAAAGGCTTGCTGTAACGGAAAGGGGATCATCTCATTTCGCCCCGTGCTCTTCGGTTTCCAATGAAAGGCTTTCTGAAAACGCTCTTTCACACGCTCTGAATCGATCGAAGTCGAAAGCGCAAAAACGGTCTCCGTCGATTGAAGATTTTCGCTCCAAAATCGTTCGACATCAGACCCTTGAATCTGCCTCAAATCCTCACTATTTCCCATCGGTGTATTACGATAGGGATGCTCTGAAAACAAGACCTCCCGCACCATATTACGTGCTTGCGACATCGGTTGATCTTGATCCATTTGGATCGATCCCAACTGTCGTCGTCGTTCTGTCTCTAGCTCTTCAGAACGAAGCATGGGCTCATTGAGAATCTCTTGAAAAAGATCTAAACCTTCCTCCCAATCACTACTTAAAATCTCAAGTGATAGCGTCGAGGAGTTCACATTGGAATCGGCCCCCAGAACTCCCCCTAAACTTTCAATTTTTTCGATCAACTCCGCCGCCGTTCGTCGACGAGTTCCCTTTGTCAAAAGATGGGAGGCTAGAAGCGAAATTCCACTTTTACCTTGAGGCTCTGCTAATAGTCCTCCTGAAAAAATAGCACGATAGGTCATCAACGGAAGATGTGGATTGCGAACTTGAATGAACGGAAGTCCATTCAAAAGAGGCTCCTTCATCGCCACCTTCGAAACGACCTCGACTTGGAAGAGCTCCGTTTTTGCGACCTCCGCTTGCTCGGGAGAGATCGAAATGACATTCTCCACAGAAGGACGAAGATAACGCCGAGCCACACTCACGACCTCCTCTAAAGTCACCGCACAAAGTCGCTCTAAATAACAGCTTTGAAATAAAGGGTTTTTAGTCAAAAGCCATCCCCCTCCGATCTCCCCCGCCTTTCCAGACATCGACTTCATCCCACGATAGTGATGAAGGAGTAATTGACGTTTTGAACGTTCTAAATCCTGATCGGAAAAGCTTTTGGAATCGACGTGATAAATCACCTCACGAATCCTCTTTTCAAGCGCTGCCCCCTGCTCCTTCTGACCACGAGCCGAGACCCCCCAGAGGCCATAACCAGAAGGGGTATAGGCATAAGCGGACACATCCTCTGCTAATCCCTCCTGCTCCACAATTAGTTGATGTAATTTCGACCCTCGAGTTCCCCCCATCATCACGGAGAGAAGATCTAAAGCGGGGGTATCTTCATGTTCAATGCCGGGAATATGAAAAAGGATCGAAAGCCGTAATAAATCAGTCGGAAAACTCTCACGAAATTCACGAGGCAACATTTGAACCGGCTCAGAGGCAATCGCCACCTCTTGCAAAACTGCAGCCGGAATTTTTTCTAAAAATTCATGAGCCCATGCCTTGACCTCCTCCGATTTTACATCCCCGACAACAATCAAGGTCACATTTTGAGGAACATATCGCTGTTTATAATAACGAACTAAATCCTCTCGTTTGAGTTGATTAAAAAGCGGGAGAAGTCCGATCACCGGAAAACGATACGGATGCTTTTGAAAGGCCGTTTTAAAGAGCAATCGGCTCAAACGACGATCTGGGTTATCCTCCCCCATGGCAAATTCACGACGAATCACCTCCTGCTCCCGATCAAACTCCTCCGCTGGAAGTGTCGAATTAAAAACGGCATCCCCTAAAATCTCAGCAGCAGCTTTCCATTGATCTGAGGGAAGATCGACATAATAAACGGTATGATCAAAGGTGGTATAAGCATTTAGATGTCCCCCCAGAGATTGAATCTCCTGAGCCATCTCAGAATTCCCTCGTTTCTCCGTCCCCTTGAACATCAAGTGCTCTAAAAAATGCGAAATCCCACTCCCGAGCCACTCCCCTTCATGAATACTTCCCGTTCCGACCCAATATTGAAGGGTCACAACAGGCGCGGAATCCTCTTTTAAGACAATGAGATGAAGCCCATTCGCAAGCTCGATCACCTCAGGCTTAGGAAGAAAACTGTCAGGCACCGAAAAGGAAGACACTTCCATGATCACCCTCCCCTTCCAAGACTAAGGAGAGCCTGTCTTACTTTTTGAAGAGGACTTCACACGAGGCTTCGTCGATGAAACTTTTTTAGAATTGGAACGACTTGAGGAGCGAATCGGCGGTTTTTGCGGTTGAAAAGGCTTTACGAACGCCTCATCGAAATTGAATCCCTTTTTGAAATCCTCAATTGAATCGGATTGAGTCTTTCCGAGGACCCCATTATTCACCAGGTTAAAAACAATTTGACCAAAATCTTCACAAGCCTTGATTCCCCACTCATTGAGCACGGACTTCGTCATCGGACCAAACTCCTTAAGGGAGTAGTCCCGAATTCCATTTAAAAGCTCCTGACCAGAAACATGACCGGAGGCCCCATGACCATTTCGTTTCATCATTTTCAGAGTATGATCAAGCCCTTCACGGACGAAGAGATAACTTTCAACAGGATAACGAGAGTCCTCTAAGCAGATAAGACGAACATCATCGATAAATTTCTGAGTTTGCTGCTGACTTGCCATTTGTTTTCAATTAGTGATTTCAATCAGAATGTCACTAACCTTTTGAAGCGCAACTTAAAAAAATAACCGTCCAAAATTCTCTCTTTGCAATTCAACAAAGAAGCGATAGAGTATCTGCTCCATTCTCGGACAGATGGCAGAGTGGTTGAATGCGGTAGTCTTGAAAACTACTTTAGCGAAAGCTAACGGGGGTTCGAATCCCTCTCTGTCCGCCACCTTCATTTCCAACGACTTACAAAATATAAGTCGATTTTCATAACATAAATTCATAACAAGTGCATTGAAATTCCATGCTGTTTAAGGGTGTTTAGTGGAAGTCGTAAATCGCTTATCAATATAAATACTCAATTTAGATTATCCGTTCAAAAACAGTTTTCTTGCATCCATTGAATCAAAAGATTTAAGATCCCTGACCTCATCCGATCATCTCTACCATGCTCAACTCGCTAGAAACTATCCATCGATACTGACCATACGGGTACGGGGGGCGGTGATATTGGCGAATCTCCTAAAAGCACTCACCTAAACTACCTCCCTCTCTTTTTTTTATTTTTTTTAAATCAAAAAAATACCAATGGGAGGGAAAAAAAGTCCAAAAATAGATCTAAGGAAGGTCTACAGTAAGAGTACCGATGGGCGATTTGGCAAAGGGTTAAGAAAGTGATGTTTCGTTCCCCTCGTTCAATGAGGTTTTCAAAACTTGAACTTTGAAAAGGATCTGAAAGGATACTTTTAATTCAACATACTTTAAAGATGCACTCAACTAATCGGAATGACTAATAAACAAAAAGAAGACAATAAAGACATTTCATCGAGAGAAATATTCTCGGGCAAATGGAGCAAGGAAGTAGCCTTAGAAAAGATTCGGGAACGCCTTCTCGACCTCTCAGGTAGAAATCGATTAGTCAACTACAAACACCCCAAGGGCAAATCAAGGAAGGCATTACAATTTGTTGGTGTTAACAACCTAAATGAGCTTTACAGTAAGCTGTTGGAGGAAAAAGGGGGGGAATTTATGCCCGTTCCTTTTTTGCCCGTTCCTGAACCCCAGCCAGAACCTGAATCAGATGTTCAGGAGGGCGAAGAAGAACAGACTCCCGCTGAAAAGCCTGATGCAAAGAATTACGCTAAAAGAATTGGTATTCCAACTTCCTACGACCTCCCAATCACTGAAGCGGCTTCAGATGGAGATCATAAAAGAAAAGTCCTTGGGATCCAAACTTTACTCTATCCTGAAGAATTAGAAAAAACTGTAAAAACTATCGGTGCAGAAGCAAGGCTAATGATAGATGAGCGCGGATCTAACATGCTCTACCTTGTTTTTGGGTTTCTTGAATATTTCGAATCCAAGACTTCGTTGGAACCGATGCTTGGACCACTGTTGGCTTTGCCAGTTAAGGTAGAGCGCGGAGAAATCAATGCCAAGACACAAATTTACGATTACTACATATCATATACTGGCGAAGATATTGTGGAAAACATTACTCTGCGCCAAAAACTTCTTCAGGAGTTCCGCCTCCACTTGCCAGAGCTTGATGAAGATGCGACCCCAGAAAAGTATTTTCAAACCATACAAAAAGCTTTTGAAAATCAACCACGTTGGAAAGTTCGAAGGCAACTAACCCTCTGCCTACTATCTTTTGGGAAACTATCAATGTGGAAAGATCTAGACCCTAAAAACTCAGTATTTCTTGAACACCCGCTAATTAATGGATTATTCGACAGCTCGTCATCTAATAGCTCTGAAAACCATCTTGAAGAGGAATATGACATTGATAATCATCCTTTAGAATTTCCATTAATATATGATACAGATGCTTCACAGCACACGGCTTTAATTGATGCAATGTCAGGAAAAAGCATGGTTATCAATGGTCCTCCTGGCACTGGAAAATCTCAAACGATCACCAACATCATTGCTGCTGCGATACATGATGACAAAAAAGTTTTATTTGTTTCGGAAAAACTCGCGGCACTTGAAGTTGTGAAGTCCCGCCTTGATAAAGCGAATTTGGGACATTTCTGCCTTGAATTACATAGCCATAAGGCGCAAAAGAAAGCATTTCTCAAAGATTTAGAATACCGCATTGATGCGAAGTTTCATGCTAAAGGTAATTTAAACGAAAAATTAAAATTGCTGTCTAGTAAGAAAAAGGAACTCAATCGGTACGTCGAAGTCATGAAGCTCATGGGTACAAATGCACTCGACTTAAGCGTTCAAGAGGTGATTTGGGCTTCTGAGCGTCGCCGTCAAATGTTAGACGGTCACGATAAACTACTTCACAAGATTTCTTTCCAGAATGCCTCCCAGTGTTCACTTCTTGAATTGAATAAATATCGCACCCTTTTAGACCAGCTTGGATCTGCTTTCAATGAACAAGGAATTGGAGAAAAACATCCATGGAGGGGATTTGAACCATTCCTACTTCCGCCAGATACCGATGAGAAAATTGTACTTATCATCGAAGAAATCATTCCAATTACCTTAAGTCTTGTAACTGTCTCTTCAATTCTTGTTATAATGGGAGCTGATAAGCAGAGTGAACTTCATTATCTAGAAAAATTTTCACTTCAAGTTATTGAACTACATCCACCGCCACTTTCCTTCCATCCTAAATTACTCTCACGCATGTTTAGTAGTAACGACCCTAATGGGGTGGAAAGCCACAAAGCTTTAATTAATGTTTTCGCAATCATAAACAAAGTCCGCTCCAATCTCCAAGTTGAAGCGAATACCCTTACTTCTCACCCTTCTGAGAAAAATCTTGAGGAACTTGAAATGATTATTGCGGAACTAAAAAAACATTTTTCTACTTTTAAAATTCACATCGATGACTTAACTCTTCATAAATTTTCGAATAATTCTGATGAATTTGTTGTCAAATTAGAGTCCCTTTCCGCCATTATTTCGTCTCTTCAACCGAATTATTCATTCATATCCAAGGAGTGGCACAACAATTTAATTCGAGAATGCCAGAACTTCCCTTACTCCAAAGCGTTTGATCTGCCGTTAACCACATTGCTACAACATGAAGAATCGCTACGCGATGTTTTGCGTAAATTAAGGGAGTCCTTTGATAAAACAGAAGCTTTGGCTTTAGAGCTTCACTTCCCATTCGACGAAACTGAAAACTCTATTGAAAAGCTTGAAAGCGGTGAGGCTTTTGAAGATTTACTCATTAATTCTGACTCAATATCACACTTGATCGACACTGCCGTAGCATTCTCAAATTCACAATTCAAAGACCAAGCCATCTCTGATATAGCCGAGCAAGCATCAACACTTCAAAAAGTTCTCCATGAGCTGGAATCCATTCATTCATTTATCAAAAAAACAACTACTGAAACGGGACAGGAGTTCACAGGAAAACTCTCGCAAGTAAATGAATTGGTAGTATTAGGTAGAGTCTCATCCAACGCACCGATCGAGTTAATGCCCTACCGCGTTGCCTCATATTCGGATTTTAGAATACTCGACACTATCAAAAAAGCGAATTTGGAGTTCAATTGGATTAGTAATGAGGAAAAATCCCTTTCCAAGGAATTTGATCTTGAACTTGTCACCCAAACCGATGTTCTTTTGGCTTCTGCCATTCATCTCGACACGAACGAGAGCATTTTTAATTTATTTAACAGTGAGTGGCGTAAGGCAAAGAAGACATTTATTGCCCTTCTGAAGTTAAAAGAAGATAAAACAAAGCGGAAATCAAGGGACATGAGTCAATCCCTAAAGCGCATATCTGAATGGAAAACTCGCAAGGCATTTTTTGTCGAAAACAAAAAATACCATGAAACCTTTGGAGAACTCTTTGATGGAACTTTCACTGATTTTCAGAAAATTGAACTTCTTTCTAACTGGATCAAGGAAAGTCAGATCATGTTTGCCGTTACAGGTACACTCCTTAATAAAGTCAACCTGATTACCTTTGATATTGGACGGATTCAACAATTTGGCGGGCGGTATACCGAACTTGAACGCATTCACAAACGCATATCCGAACTTAAATCCCTTGCGGAAAAATGTTTTTCGAATGACCAAATTCTTCTACTTGCGAATACTGCTTCTTGGGAGGATATAGAGAAAGTTTGTAGAAATCGACTATCTCAACTCAATGAAGCAGTTAATTTCTTTACTCCAATCGCGCAACTACATCTAACTCCAGCTAAAATATGTATATTACTTAAAACTAAACTTGCCATTGAGACCTGCAGACCTGATCTCTCTACCCTTCTTCAAGGGGAATCACTTGTTCGGGAAGCGGGGGGCAACACATTTGAAAACTTGACATCAAATTGGCCATCACATTGGAAGGAAAGGTTCCTTTGCATCGAATCCCTGATTGAAAGGACTTCTCGCCTACGAAAACTTGTCGAGCCACATTCAAATTCAGCTACGCTCACAGAAATAATCAAATACTGTTCGGCAAAAATAGAATGCGATATTGCCCTTAAAAATCTAATTGGAGCAGAAGTCAACATACAATTTCAGTCATGGAATGAATATATGAAGTTTCTTCATGATATTTCTCGTAATGTGCTTTTGCTAAAGAAAATTTTGTCGCAATTTGCATTATCCGATAAAACCATATCGGATGTTATACGTGCAATGCGTTTGGCAATTAAGACGGATAAATACCTTGAGACCTTATCCCAAGACACAAAGGCACAACATTTTTTTGATCCATATTTAGCAGGAGTCAATACTGACATTGAAGCTTTAAAATGCACATGGGATTGGGGAAATCGCATTTCAACATCAGCTATTTCAACAGCAACCATTAAAGCTCTCCTTAATGAAAATTCGAAAGATGATTTTGCCAAGCTTTCTTCTGCGGCTCACTCATACCTTTCACTATTTAATGAGATAAAAGATAAACTCAAACTTCTTGAAGAGTATGGAAAAATTAATTGGGACAAATGGCTTGATCATCACACATTAAAACCTACGCCTAATCCCAAGGGACTTTTGGATCGCTTTGAAGCTGCACGCGAAGCAAAAAATGCCCTCTTTCCACTTTCTCGATACTTAAACATCCGAGCCCAATGCATAGAGGAGGGGTTTACACAACACGTAGAATTACTTGAAGGAAATGTCCTACCTCCATCGAAAGTAGGTATTTCATTTGAACGGGTTTTTTATGGATCAATTGCCAAAGACATCTATCTAAAGAATCCCATTCTTCAAAATTTCTCTGGAGAGAATCATTCAACCCTTAGATCTGAATATCAGGCATTGGATAAAGAAATCATTAGCACTACAGGAGCGAATTTAGCGCAGTCAATTGCTAGGAAATGTAGACCTCCAGTAGGCAAATCAGGAGTGAGGGCTAGTGACTTTACTGAATTTAAGTTATTGAAACGCGAAATTTCAAAGAAAAAAGGTCACATTCCAATTCGGCAACTCATGCAAAGGGCTGGCACAGCAATTCAGGAGTTAAAACCCTGTTTCATGATGGGGCCTTTGGCTGTTGCGCAATATCTCGAAAAAGGAGTTGTAGAGTTTGATATAATAATCATGGATGAAGCCTCACAATTGACCCCAGAGGATGCATTGGGTTCAATTGCCAGAGGAAAACAATTAATCGTCGTCGGAGATCCAAACCAGTTGCCTCCAACAGACTTTTTTAAACACGTAGACACCGATGACGATGAAGATGAGGAGAATAACATCGCAGCTTTTCAGGGTAGTGAAAGTATTCTTGATATTTGTAAGCATCTATATAACCCCGTTCGTACCTTACGTTGGCATTATCGTTCACAACACCAATCACTCATTGCATTTTCAAACCACCATTTTTACGACAACCGTCTTATTGTATTCCCATCACCCTATGAAAGTGGCACTGCATTCGGAGTTTTATGGAATTACGTCGAGAATGGAGTGTATCAAGATCGAATAAACCTACCTGAAGCACAACGAGTTGTTGATGCTATTGTTTCGCACATGATCAACAATTCCAATCAATCTCTTGGCGTCGTTACTCTCAATCGGACGCAGAAAGAACTTATTCAGGACCTTCTGGATCAGAAATTGAGAGCTTTTGAAGAAGGCGAAAACTTTAAGAAAAGTTGGGAATCCCAAAGGTCTCCGTTTTTTATTAAAAACCTTGAAAACGTTCAGGGAGATGAACGCGATGTCATTTTCGTTTCAACTACTTTTGGTAAAGCTACAGGTACGGATAAAGTACGTCGGAATTTTGGTCCCATAAGCCGTGGAGACGGCTGGAGGAGATTAAATGTACTTTTCACAAGAGCAAAAACCCGCTTGTCCCTTTTCTCCTCCATGCAACCTGAAGATATTGTAGTTGATGCTAACACTCCCAAAGGAACACGTTCATTGCGAGACTACCTCGACTATGTAAAGAGAGGGATACTAGTTGATACAGACTACTCTGAGAGAGAACCTGACAGTGACTTTGAAATTTCCGTTGCTAATGTACTTAAAAAATGGGGATACGAAGTTGTACCTCAACTTGGAGTTGCTAATTACTATATTGACATTGCCGTGCGCAATCCAGACCGACCAGGAGAGTTTTTGGCTGCAATCGAATGTGATGGTGCAACTTATCACAGCTCTGCATCTGCACGAGACAGAGATCGTATTAGGCAAGAAGTTTTAGAATCTAAAGGATGGCGAGGACGCATTTGGCGAATTTGGTCTACAGACTGGTTTAAAACCCCAAAACAAGAATGCGATAGACTTTTTAGTTTTCTTGAGGAATTAAAAAACAAAAAACAAGAAAATACTTATCATGAAAAAAGTAGTGTGCATTTTTCTAAAGAAGACAATTCAGTAGTCTTACAATCAAAAAACGAAGTATTTGAATCTAAAAAATCATTTTTTGATAGACAAACTAAGTCTATTCTCGATTTAGAATTTATTAATATTCAAAAGAACAAACTTTTAGATCTCCACGATCATATTGTAAATCAGATGCAAAGCCTTTCCTTGGATAACCCTCCTCAAGAAAGTAAAGTATCTGGATTTGATAGGCATCAGGCAGATGCAGGAAGTGACTCATATGATAAAGATTTTGCGCTCAACTTACTCTCTCAAGGACATGACGCACTCTATGAGATTGAAGAAGCTTTGAAGCGGATAGAGAATGGAGTCTACGGAGTCTGTGAAATTTCCTCAAAGCCGATTCCTAAGAATCGTCTTGAAGCAATACCCTTTGCACGTTTCACATTTGAATGTCAGTCCCAACTTGAAAAAGAGAATAAGGGACGTCGCCGCTGGGATACAACCCCCCAATTCATGGATTCGGAGGATAGCCTCGTGGATGAAAATGAGAATGAGAATGAGGATCGTGATAGTAATTAGTTAACAGTTAGAGTCCAAACAGTATCTCAATGTGATAAATTATGATGATCTTTTTTTCCGTTTCCGCTCCACCTCTAGAAAGTGGACGGAAGGAAAATTTCAGGGACTCAAGGAAATTGAGGAATACGTTTTTCCTCTTCCCTTAATTCCCTCACGATTAGATTATTCTACCATTCTTAATCCTCCTTTTTCCTCGATAAGATAGGATCTCAATATTCCTCCCGATTTTATGGCATTGTAGACGGTGGTTTTTCCGCATCCCGAATACTCTTTCAGGAGTTTTACTAATTCATTCTTCTCAAGCCACTCTACCCCTTTGGAGAAACATTGATCCAAATGATCCCTTGTAAGAGATTTCTTATGATTTGAAGGTTGCTCGTACTCTTCCCAGTCAAAGTCGTGGACGGGGTCATACTCTCCATTGCCGACCCGACGCCATGCCGTTTTTGGAGCGGTTTCACCGTTAGAGTTCTTGGGATTATGAAAGATCACCACATCTCCATTTTCATCATCACTCCCATGAGTCAGAATAAAAACGGAACGTGGACGAGAGGAAAGGACGTAGCTACCTGCCAATAGATGCATGAGTCCCCTCCCCGTTCTCTTTTCATCCCCCTTCGGTTTCCGAGTATGAGCGATCACTCCTATCGCTGGACGTTTGTCGGGAAGACAATTGATCAACGAATCTAAGGCGGTTAGGTACTCCTTTTGATTGTCATCCTTTGCCACGGCATTCCACGGATCAAGGATCACCACGTCAGGCTCAAAGGCGGTCAATTCCGCTTTGACGACCTCCTGAAACTTCGGATCAGATACAGGCAATCCATACGGTGGGGGATCACTAATCCGAATGAAGTCATCAATCTTTGCAGTCTCTTTTTCCGCAAAGTCGAGTTTAAGACGCATCTTTCCGTTTTCAGTCTGAATAATGGCGGTCTTGAATCGACAATGAAGTCGAAGCCCTTGCCACGATTCCAAGCCCATTGCCCCAGCGACCGCAAGTGACAACGCCAGACTCGACTTTCCGACTCCCGGCTCACCGCCTATCACGAAGAGTTCTCCTCGATTGATATGCTGATCTCCCGCAATCCGTACCCCTTCAGGGGGAATATAATCCCTGCACTGGGAGGGAGATAAGAACGAGATCATCGGTGGGGGACTATTATCCTCGAACTTGATCGGCGTCAGAGAACTAAATGCCAACGCAATCTCATCGGGTCTAATTCCCGACTTATACCACTCGTTGAAGTCCTTGAATCCCTTCGGCGTCTCAAATCGGCTCACCTTCTTCCCTCGAAAAAGTTTGGCAATATCCCGCTCCCATTTTTCCCCCGCTGGATCATTTTGAGTCAAAAGAATCAATTCTTCGACATCACTTGGAATCACTTCAAGTAGTCTTGAAGCGTTTCCCGATCCCCTTGTGGAGACAAGACTTAGTCCAGATTCCTCAAGACTCCCATACGTGGAGAGTATTTGAGAAAAGTAGAACGTCAGGGTGTCCCACTGACTTTCCCCCACGATCCACCGCTTGGACTCTTTTAAGCCGAACAGGTAAGGATAAGGACTTCGTGTCAATCCAAGGTAGAGCCATTTATCTCCAATTTTGACATGAATGGAGTCAATCTCCTTTCCCTCAACTTCAATGGGGAAGCAGACATTTCCGTTGTAAGAGCCTATCCGCCCCATTTCCTTAAGCTGACGAACCCATTCAATTTTCCATCCTCGCTCTTGAGCAAGGGATTGAATCTGAGGGTCATCGAGATCCAGAACGCATTTATTCCACTCAATCGGTGTTTGATCGCTCATCGTCCACCTCCTGCCAAGGATTTGAACTCTCGAATCGCTTCACTTTTGGGGATCGAGTGGAACTTGACGAGAAAGTCGATCTCATCGCCTCCCTCATTCCGCCCCCAGTCTTTCCATTTCCACTGATTCCCTAAGGATTTGGACGGACGGAAAACGGAGAGACTCGGTTTTTTATCCTCCCTCCAAGGGACATGCCCCTTATTCCCGACCAATTCCACCCCGAGCCGTTTACACAATTCGGGAAGAGGCAACTTCGCCTTCGCCTCCTCAATCTCCTGTCTGAACTTTGAATTAAAGGGACTCATGAATCCCCCCTTCTAAGTTGGAGAGTAGGAAACTCCGAACACTGTCGGCATGAATGAGGCGAATCCCTGTGGTTGCACCCTTTTTACGGATACAAGCCCCCTTGATGAGTCCCTCCTTCAACCAGCGATAGGTCAACCCCCGCTTGATCCCGAAGAGTTTTTCAACATCCGCAATACGGATGAATTCTGAGTCAGCACTCGCTCCTGCCGATATAGGAGCCAACGTTTTTTTGCGATTGTTGGTGTCGCATGATGTTTGTTTTTTCATCAGCGACAACTTCGATTAAATGGGCAACTATTTCTAACACTCGATAATTAGGGAGCTTTAAAAAGTGAGCTATTACCTCTGTGAGGAGTGCAACTCAAAGGCACCTCATTTTCAACAATTTCATCGTTCCAATAGTGAATAAGTAAATCTTGAACTGTTGAAATCGCTTTTTTGAAGTCTTGAATATGATTTGGACCAGTAAAAAACTTCGGTTTGTGTTTTACTATTGGAGAATGATGTAATGCACGAACCGCCATAAGCTGACGCAATATTGTTTTAAAGTATAAAACAGATCCCTTAGATCTCCCTCTTTTCTCATTTTTAAAATCATCATAACCCTCTGGGCGAAGCATCGCAATTGCTTCAGTAACGTGCGAAAAATCACTCCAATCTATTCCCAAAATCAAAACCTCTTTACCATCAGGTCTAATTTTTCTAGAGGTTCGTCCCTGAGTTATTAAATGCAAGTTCTTTGGGTCTATATAATGATCTCCTGTTGACATAGGCAAAACCGAAAAAACCTTAACAGGGGAGTTAAAATAATGGTATTCCTCTTTGTTTTTTGAAAGAGGTGACTTACTGATATTTACCATCTCATATTTTTTAGTTTTTTCCCGCATCTGGAGCCAATTTAACCTTGGAAAATAAATCTTATGATACTCAACGCCGTACCTAGATTCTAGTTCGCCTGCTTTTGCTTTTCAGTGCATCGTTTTTGATTCTCTTGCTAGCTCGTACTTCAAACAAGACTCTAAAAACTGCGGAGAAATCTTATCTCCCTCAAAGCCTCCAATAGAATCGATACCCCAAATGTCAGGTTTAAATTGTTTCATTGGATTTACATCTCCTTCGAAAGTTTCTCCTCAATCTCTTCGATGCTCGGAAGATCCGTTTTTAGACGTTTGGGTAAAGACTGAACAAGCTGATATTCGGCAACTCCTATCGGTTTGTTGCTATCTTTGAGTGCATATTCTGCGATCACGCTGTTTTTACTTTTGCAAAGTAAGAGTCCAATCGTCGCTTGGTCGTCAGGATGTTTGATCTGGGTATCCACTGCACTCAGATAAAAACCGAGTTTTCCTGTGTACTCCGGCTTGAATTCTCCCGCTTTAAGCTCAATCACCACGTAGCATCTGAGTTTTAGATGGTAAAAGAGGAGATCAATAAAGAAATCTTCGCCACCAACCTCCAAAGAGATTTGACGACCAACAAACGCAAAACCCGATCCTAATTCGATAAGAAATTGTGTAATGTGTTGAACAAGTGCGGATTCAATAGCACGCTCTTCGGCTTCTTTACCAAGCCCAAGGAAATCGAGACGATAGGGATCTTTGAGGGATTCTTTCGCAAGGTCAGATTGTACCGGTGGAAGACAAAGCTCGAAGTTATTGAGGGCACGTCCCTCTCTTTGAATACGCTCGGTCTCGATATGAATACCAAGTACGTTTCGTGACCATCCATATTGAATTGCTTTTTGAGCGTAAGCAATTCGCAGTTTGGACGATTTGAGACGAGTCAGGAGGACGATATTATGTCCCCAAGGTAATCGTCCAACAACCTGTTGGACAATTGACGGATGATCTGACCACGCCGAAGCAAAGGATCGCATGTAGAGCAGATTCGCCCGTGAAAAACCCTTCATTTCAGGAAAAGCAATACGAAGATCACGGGAGAGACGATCAATGACTTTAGCCCCCCATCCTTGTTCCTTCTGGCGAAGAAGAATGTCATTTCCAATTTTCCAATAGAGATCAATTAACTCACGATTGACCGACAAAGTCGCTCTTTGTTGTGCCTGATGAATGCGTGATTTTAGATCGGCTAACCATGTTTTATAATTAGGGGGAAGAATTAAAGTTTTTTTCTTATTCATAATGTCACATCCGTTATTTTTTGAATCGCATTCCGCATATCATCGACCGATAGATGGGTATAGTTTCGACTGACCTCCGATGATTCATGCCCGATGATCTCCCGAGCCATGACATCACTTACCCCCGCCGCTTTCAAGAAAGTAACGGCAGAATGTCGCAGGGAATGAAAAGAGATCTCTGAGACCTCCCGTTTCCCTGACCGACCGCCCTTTTCCGCCTTATGGGATCTTGGAGCCACTAACCCCGCTTCCGTCAGGATCTCACGGAATTGATTGCTCAAGGTTCCGACCCGCTTCGTCGCAAAAGCTCTTGGGAATAAGGGAGCTTGGGGATTATCGGAGGATTTGATCGAAAGCAAATAGTCCTGAAGCGGCTTCACGAGGGGAAGCTCCATTCGACGCTTGGTTTTTTGAGTCACAAGCTTAATCGTCCAATCCGTAAGATCCACGGACTGCCACGTCAACCCTCGTATGTCACTGATCCGTTGTCCGATATAAAGGGCGAACAGAACCATCCCTCGCCACTCTTCGTCGCAAGCCTCAAGAACCCGTTTAATCTCGGGAATCGTGAGTTGTCTCTTTTGAGACTCCAAAGATTTTTCAATAAGCTTCACTTTGGAAGCGGGATTCTTCGTGATCAAGTCAACCTGAATCGCATCATTAAAGCATACCCTTAAACATTTCAGGGAAAGATTGGCGGTCGATGCAGAAAGAGACTTCGAGACATGATCCCGCCACTTCAAAACATCCGAGGCTTGAATCGTTGAAAGGTCTTTCTCCGCCTTCTTCCCTATAAAATCGATGAAGGAGTGGGCTATCCGCTCATACCGTGAATAAGAGCTTTCCGTCAGCTCGATGGACTTTGATTCCAGCCATTGCTTCACCCACCCCTTTAAATTCGCTGAAGGCAAGTCTTCTAAGACACTCACTGAATAGACCTCTGCAACGCCGCTCGAAATGATCTCCCTTGCACGATCAGGCGATAGTTTCCCTTGTTTCCCTTCACGGGAAGCCTTCTCCCAAATGCGACATATCTCCAATGCGGATTTCTTATCCCCTGTCTTAGTGCTTTTGAAACGTCGAACCCCATCAGGCGTTGTAAAGGCACAATACCAGTTTGGACTATTCGGGGCTCGATGAATACTTGCCATGACTCATAACAACTATCATAACATTCACCCGAATTCAAGGATGTTTTTAAAAGTCTATTTACCTATGAGAAATAAATCGTTCGAGGCTATTATTCGTAACGGGGGTTCGAATCCCTCTCTGTCCAGTATTTCGTCGCGGTAGCGACAATTTATTCTAGGATTCGAACGCAGTTCGATTACCCGTCCGAAGGACATTCCCCCCCCAACGCAGTCATCTCTGTCAAGACGAAGTCAATCCCTCTCTGTCAAAAGTTCCTCTCCCTTGTGCGGAGCATCATTTCAGGACGACATAGGGTAACAGGGCGTCAATCCCTCTCTGTCCAGAGCTTCCCTCCCTTGTGCGGAGCACCATTTCAGGATCGTTCACTAAAGGGAGTTTTAACTCGGACAGCCTATTTCCTTGCTTCACTTAAAGTATCGGAATAACTGTCGCCACAGACCAAAACCAGTCATAAATAAATTAAAACCCCGAAAATGCTCTATGCGTCGGTTCGATTCCGACACTCGCCTCCACTTTCCTATTTTACATATGAAAGAGCCCCCTTTCGGGGGTTCTTTTTAACCCCTAAATGATACTTTTATGCTACTTATTTATAGGTTGTGGTGACTTATCTCAGGATGTCCCATGATGTAATTCAGACTTTCGATAGGCTTCCCTTTCGGTTAGAATCACCTCATGAAGCTCAAAATTACAAAGAAAACCCCATCAAATCCCCAACCGATGCGAATCCCCAAAGAATTCCTTGAAGCCCGTCGAAAGAAGATTTTGAGCAAAAAGATCAAAAATGCCTCCAAGACCCTTTCAGGTCTCCAAAAGCATATCAGCCTCTATCTTCCCCAAGAGTACCCCTACGCCATCCGTTTACCGAAATCAGGACAATATTGCCCTTACACAGGGTTAAGTCGCTCTCAAATGAATTCTTTGATTATGCCCAACAAGGCGGACAAGAAAAATCCCCCCGTTAAATCAATCTCGATGGGGGAGGACGGGAAGAAAGGCTCTCGCCTGATCCTCTATGTCTCTTTGATTAAATACCTTCGCTCGAAACTCATTGAAAACTCACCCAAAGCGTGACTTGTGCGATGATGTCCCCCCCGCCCCATCGAGATTGGTCAAAAAGAAATCCTTATCGTGCAGGGAGACTTTCCTAGGACAACCCCTACAGGTTTCGGATTAAAAAAATTTAGTGCTAAATTTTATTTTTAAAAACAATTAATTATATGCCATATAACCACTTCTTGCCTCGAACGTATTTTCGGGGATTTACTACAAAATTAGATTGCGTTAATCGCTGGAAATTCAACGGAAGCCTCCTTGATAAAGAAATTAAAACAGATCGCATTGGAGGTGAACATGCTCCAAAGGAACCAGAAATAGAGAACCTCCGAACGGCGTTGGAAAATTTTTGGGGCAAGATTCGTTCGCAGGATTTAAAGCTTATACATAAAAATGAATTTAAAGGGCGCAAAGATCGCATAATTTCATTTGTTTCATTGGGTTTTTACTTAAGTAAATTAGGGAGAAATATTTTAAGAAAAGATAGAAAGGAGTATACCCCCCGAGAGACCAGAGGACTTAGTAATAGGAGAAGCCCGTGAAAAATTAGAAAAGCGATTAAAACAAATGAATATGAGCACTATTGCTTTTGCATCAGACGTAATTACTAGCGATGTTCCTTTTGGATTATACCTAGAAGGAAACGAGTATGATAAACTAGAAAACTGGAAAGAGCTAACTTTTCCATTTAATCGAAATCACATTATATGTTGGCATTTAGATAAAGAAATCGAAGGTCATCTAGATTACAGCGAACCAACGGAAGAAAATAAAAGAATCATCAAAAATACGAATAAACGAATAGTTGAACTAGCTTCAGATTTGAGCAGGTTTGATGTTAGCTTGTATTCGCATCCCGAATATCAATGGGGAGACTAAGCAATCAATCCACAATCCCGTCCTCATCGTGGGTGAATATAATGACATTACTCGAATATGTACGGGGATGCCTTAGAACAGCCTACAGGTTTCGGATTTAAAAAATTTAGTGCTAAACTTTTTCTCGTTTTACCTATGAGGACAGAGGTAGATTTGTTTTCTCAAATCCCGAAAAAAAACACCATTTTAACAGTGCGCGGGAATTTTGGACTCATTATTAAAATCAGGTACATGTTCTATTATGTCCTTTGATGTCTAAGAAAACAAGAATCCCCAAGCGTGCGGGGGAGCCATAGTAAATATAAATATAAAAAGAAAATAATAGCATCTTCTTTGTTTCTCCTGATAGAAATACCCTTGAAATGATCGACACTGTAAGAATCAAAGTTGATAACAAAATAAATATCTTTGTTCTTAATTATATTCTAGTGCTTAATTGCATAAATTAACGATATAAATTTTAGCTTATTTGATTCGTATAAATCATCTATAAATATGGCACTTATTTTTGCAAGTAAGCACTAGGAAAAATTAAGTTTATTAAAGGCATATGGAGAATTACCGACCATTCAAACCGTAAAACTTTTAATAAACCTAAATACATAATAACCCACATGAAAAATGGCATGAGGGTATTGTACTACAATTACTGCACCTGTATTGAATTCTCTTTGCCAAGACTTGTTTACAATCACAATGGGCATTTGATCCAAGATCAAAATGACATCGATCAAGGCTTTAAGAAAATGTGGAAGCTTTTGAAGGATGATCTGGATTTTGAGGACTTGTATGGAATTAAATTCACTCGAATTGATCTTTGTGCTCATTTCCCGTATTCGGTAGATAAATTGACCCGACTCTTTTTATATCGACTCCCCAAAGGGAGCACGAAGGGCATACTCAAAAAACAGCCCAAATATAAAAGTTATTCCCGTTTTGAATACAGTAAGATGGCTCTGAAAATTTACGATAAACCCAATCAGATTAAAAGCCTCACATGGCTAAGATCGAGTAAAATTGAATTTCAGATTAACAATCTCAAGCTTAGTAAATACTTCTCCCCTCAATCCCTGAAACGAATGCCCCTTGATTTTAACGAGTGCTGGGATGTTTATCGTGACATTCTGGCGAGCTATGAAATTACGAAGATAAAAACCAATAAGCGTAAAACCAAGGTGGATCATGTTTTTGACGCTATCCGCAAAGCCAATCCCAAATTTAAACAAAAAAAGTTAAATGTCGTCCTCAACTCTCACTCATCGCATGTTCGCAGGACGGTGAAAGGAAAAGTTGCTGAACAAATTTCTCGTGAAATCGGCTTATGCCCCCAAGACCTTATAAACAACATGAGCCTAGAGCCTGCTCTTAAGGTTTCCCTCCCAAAAGGCAAATTGTTCGCAAAAGTTTCCCGATTGAGATTTGAATAGACTCAAAACCCCTTTATTTTGAACAAAAACAGGGATTAGACGCATTTTTAAAGCCCCAAACCTACACAGTAGCATAAAGCCAACAAAACGCCCTATAAGTCGATTTATGAATAAGTTCGTAAGAAAGATGACAAGCCCATGGGGCATTAGGAGGAGAAAATAATTTTTATGACGTTATTTTTATGAACTCATTAGCAAGTGGAAATATTTTTCCCGTTAATGGAAGCAACCAAAGCCCATCATTTCAGCACTTCATCGACTCGCAGAAGTTCTTGTTTCTTCTTTTTTTGCTCAAGAAGACGATACTCTTCTTCAGCTTTCTTCGCTTTGATGGAATCATTGCAACTATCAACGACTTGAAACTCTAGCCTGTATGTGGCTTGAATGATTTTTGGAAGATACTCAAAATCTAAATCATCAAATTGATATGTGCCTATTTGAAAGGCATCAGGACTCTTAAAATTAATACTTTGCTTGCCGAGCTTGCCCAGCAATCGAGTAACACCGTATGGAAGGCTTTCTGTTTTAGATTTATTTCTCCAATCCTTGAACTTTTCAACGTAAGCAATAAGATCTCCCCTTTCATTTCGTGTAAAGGTGAATTCTCTATTAGTTGAAACTTCAGTGTGACTCTGCAGATAGCTTGGATCATTGTAACTACGATCACTAGGGTCAACCTTCAAATGGAGATTTATTCCACGGGAGATTTTAAAATCTGTGTAACCCTCAGAAAACCCTACCTTCCAATAATCATTTGATGTAGCGATTATTTTATTAATAACACGTCCATCACCCATTTTTTTAGTCCTCGTTGGCGTAATAATAGTTTCCGAAAATAAATATGGACTGATCAAGTTTTTTTCAAGCTCTCTAACAATTGAAAAATACATTTTTTGATGCTCAGAAAGCCGAGCTTTAATTCGGTCGTTTTCTGCTTGTACGGCGTTTTTTTCGTACTCATGCTTAGTACGTTCATTCTCCTCTTCTCTTTGTTTTTCTTCTCCTCTTTGTTTTTCTAATCGAGCCTCTTCTTTTTTGCGATTCTCGACATCTATTTGCTGGAGTTCGACTTGCCTTTTCTTTTCCTCCTCTGCCTTAAAGCTAGTCAATTTGAAAATAATGATAATAACGACCAATCCTACGCCTATAATCCATAGAAGAACTTGGGAAGTTGATGGATTTTTGCTGGTATGATATTCAGTCATTATCATGCCTCCTTAATAGTGTGGAATGTTTAATTCGCTAAACGAAAATATTTCAGCCATTTTTTTGTTAAATCAGAAGAAGAGAAATTATTGCAATTAGCTATCGACAGGATCTTTAGTAACTTCTTTCTGCTTTTGAACCAATCACTAAACGACAAATTTGCATACTTGCTATCTGGCTCAATTATTTTGTCATTTTTGGCGGGATTCAAAAGTATATGCTTTAAGGTTCGATCATAAAAATAGACGGCAAAAAAATCCAAGACCATATCCCCACACTTCCAAATGATCCCCCAAAAGAGAAAATAGAAAAAGCCGACGGTAGCCCCAAACGGTTGAAAAAACGCCCCCAACATTGATGCAGCGCATAAGCCACGGAAAAGAAGTCTTCTGTCGGAGAAATCACATTTTCTAGCCTTTTGAACAAATTCATAAACATGTGCCGAGGAAATCTCCTGATTTAAATTTTTCAATTCAGATTGATTTTGATTTGGTTCGCTCATTTGATTTATTTCCTGTTTAATTCGCTAAACGACAATCTTTGAGCCATTCCTTGCCCGTAGAATCAGAAACTTGTTCAACCGAAGCACGGGATACAAACCAACCGATTTGGGATTTCACATCAAAGAAATAAATCCCTCCCGCTTTGGCGGTGAACTTCTCCACGTCCTCATTTTCTTGGCTAATCACGGAAACTCGATGCTCTCCCGCTGGAACGGTGAAGACTCGATAGCTCCCCGGTGCTAAACTCCCTTTTCTTTGTCCATCTAAACCAATATCAAAGAGAAGAGCCGCCCCCAACATGGCATTTCGGCGCATGATATAAATTTTAGCCTGACCTGAGGACACATGAAATTCTTTGGCATCTGAATCCGAAGAGTGGGAAGCGAGCTGAACCGAGGCACAGCTTACAAAGAAAAAGGTGAATGATAGAATTAGGAATTTGCCGAAAATGGATTTCATATACCAACCCTTAACACCAACAATAAGGTAGTGTAAAGTGGATTTTAAAAATCGACTCTCTTGGAGTGCCAAAGCAGTTTAACCACGAAGGAGATATTTTTCTTAGAAAGAGGATCAAGGAGCTTCGATTGAAAGCGAATCTTACGCAGGAGACCTTTGCGGAAATGGCGGGATTTTCTCCCAAAGTTTATCAAAGCATTGAGGCAGGACGGCGTGGAGATATTCGTTTAAAAACTGTTTACAAGATTGCACGGGGTTTCGGACTCGAAGTTCATGAACTGTTTGCCCCAGAAACACCAAAGCCAAAGATGAGAAGGAAAAGTCTTTCCTCTCCTCATAATCAAAAAAAGAAGTAAATAACCTCCCATTAGGTTTTAAAAATAGCCCTTTTTAAGCCCTCTCAAGGCACCTTCATCGAGTCTAAAAGTTTTGAATGTCTGCGGACTATCACCCAAAACCCTACCTAAAAGACCTACGGAGGACTTCCCTTTGGCGTAAATGTGAATCAGTTGGAAAGTAAGGCTGAAATTTATTGCTAAATTCAAGTAGAGGGTTTGAGTAACCGATCAATAAAATAACCTCCCATTAGGTTTTAAAAAGTGGGCTTTTTAAGCCCTCTCAAGGCACCTCAAGTGAGTCTAAAAGTTCTGTTTGGCTCAAGCCAAACACCCAAAACCCTACCAAAAAGACCTGCGGAGGACTTCCCTTTATCGTAAATGTGAATCAGTTGAAAAGTAAGGCTGAAATTTAGTGCTAAATTCAAGTAGAGGGTTTGAGTGACCGATCAATAAAACCAACCCCACAAAGCGAGGAAGGGGAAGGCGGGAGAAACATTCTTTTGAATAAACCAAGAAATAGAGAGAGAAAACAAATAGCCAATCTCCCCACAGGACAAACTCTCCTTTGCTCAATCTCATTCAAGCAGTACGACAATCAAAGGGATTCCCGTGACTATCAAAGAGATTTCAATGCAATTCAAAGCAGTCTCCAAGACTAACAAAGATATTTCCTGCGGTGTTGCGCCTCTGGTACGCATTTAATGCAGGATTTTGTATAAAACCCGAGGACTTTGATCGGTTCAACATGATAGGGAGTGAGAAATTCGGGCTTTTGAGACTTCCCCACCGATTTTCCCGATCAAGCCCCCACATTAAAACCCCTCTCTTTCGCACAAAAAGCGTGTTTCAAGCGATTTTCTACCCTCAAACGACACGATACAGCAGAATCGATGCTTTTAAAGTCTTTTTAATCAATTACTTTTGATTTAATTCATCCGCATTCTATACAGTTTAACCTAATCACTTTAAAAAGCACAAAAAGCGGCAATATTTTATCATTTATTTAGGTATTCTTTAAAAATTTAGTGCTAAATTTCGTAAATTTTAGGTTACTTTTTCTAAAATTTCTTATTTTTTACGATTTACTTTTATTCTAAACTTTTTATTTGAATCCGGAGTAGCTTTATCTTCCGTGAAAAGATTTCTTCATTTAAAGTTAAAGTGAGGCAAGGAATCAGAGACCCCCTTCAAAGGCACTAACTAACTCTAGATAAGAGTATTCTTGACGCTGACAGCAGTTCCTAAAACCTAAACCTTCGCACGATTTTGCGATGGTTTGATCGGATATCGACCTCTCAAAAGTCCCGAAAGAGACATTTTGTCTCTTTTTCTTAAAAAAAAGATTGTTTCGCACTCATTATTTTCTTGCCAAAATACACC
>CAMCYL010000037.1 GCA_945883905.1 Akkermansia muciniphila
TATAGCCTGATGATTCAGTTAAGTGTCTCGCTTGTAGGTTCGACCTCACGGTCTCTTCCCAGACACCCCTTACGGTTGCGAATCGTCTAATTCAACCGACGGGACTTTCACCCGCTAGGACGCCGTCCTCGACGGCGCACACCCAGATTTTGTGCGTTAGGAATTTAAAAAATGGAGCGCCGCTGGTTTTGATCCGCAGTAGCTGAAGCGAAGGAGTACGCAGCGGCATAGGCGAAGAGGGGATGATTTCCGCTTCGAGTGGTCGCAACAAAAGAGTTAGATTCGAGGCTAGAAGCGTTGAGTTTTAAAAGAATTTGAAATCAAAGGGAAATACTAAACGGCGGTTGTGGCCGCTTGGACGCAAAAGAGGTCGATTTGATGAACGATCTTATCGATCTCTGGTTTACTCATCCAAGCATTTGCACCGACGGATTTACATTTTGTGGCCATCTGATCGTTAATGAGGGAGGAGTAAACGACGAAGGGAATATTTTTAACCCCTAAATCTTGACGGAACATGCGACAGAAGGTGAGTCCATCCATTTCTGGCATTTCAATATCGGAAAGAACGAGGTGTAGATAGTCAGAGAGTTGCTTTCCTTCGGTCCTTGCCTTTTGTTGAAGTTCTTGCAGATATTCAAAGGCCAGTTTTCCGTTGTTCTTTGTTGTGATATTTGTAAAACCAGATTTATTAAGTTGTTCGACGGTTATTTTTCGGATCATTGCTGAGTCTTCAGCAAAAAGGATATGGACGGAAGAACGATCAAAGTTTGTTTGAATGGAAGTCATTTTAGCCGTTGAACCGATGATGCTTTGTTCAGGAACGATTTCAGAAAGAATATGTTCCATATCCAAAATCATGATCACTCGACCATCGATTTGGAGGGAGGAGGTGGTGTAGGGGGATTGATGGGCCAAGATTCCTTCAACTGGTTGAAGCGATTTCCAAGAGGCTCGATGAATCCGATTCACCGCATCGATAACAAAGGCGTAAATATGGTGATTAAACTCACAAACGAGAATCAGCTGACGTTCCTCATCGGCAATAGGATCGGCAATTTCTAAAACCTTCCGTAAATCGATCAACAAAACTTGTTGATTCATGAAGTGAAGAGAGCCGATGACTCCGGGAGGTCCAAAATCAAGTCGAGTGAGATTCTTATGATCCCAACGTAAAAGGCGACGTACTTTGGCGACATTAACGCCGAAATGTTGAGTTCCAATCGAGAATTCCATGACCTCCAGTTCATTTGTTCCGGACTCTAAGAGGATGGTTCGTTTGTTGGGAGCTTCAGTCATAGGGATCTTTTTTGATGGTTTAAGAACGTGTTTAAAGCGTAATTAGAAAGTTTTAAAAAACAAGGATTGAAATTTACTATTAATCGATAGTGTACCGTTATGAGTCACGGATTAGATGGTCTGGAATGGGCGAGTAAACTAAAATCAGAAATCAGTAAGTCCGTCATTGGACAGGAGCGAGTCGTCGAGCGACTTCTTGTGGCGCTTGTTGCCAATGGGCACGTCCTTCTCGAGGGAATGCCGGGATTGGCTAAAACGCTTTTAGTGAAGACTCTGGCTCAAGCTTTAGGAGTGCAGTTTGAGCGGATTCAGTTTACCCCGGATCTTCTTCCGAGTGATGTGATTGGGACGATGGTGTATCAACCGAAAGAGGGTCAATTTGTGGTTCATCTGGGGCCGATCTTTGCGAATCTTGTTTTAGCGGATGAAATTAATCGTTCCCCGGCGAAGGTTCAAAGCGCGCTTTTGGAGGCGATGCAGGAACGCCAAGTCACTTTGGGGGGAAACTCCCATCAACTTCCAGCCCCTTTTTTTGTGATGGCGACTCAAAATCCTCTTGAACAGGAGGGAACTTATCCGCTTCCTGAGGCGCAAATGGATCGATTTCTCTTTAAGTTGTTGGTCGATTATCCCTCTCATCAGGAGGAGCGGGAGATGATGGGACGTTGGGGAGGATTGACTTCATCTCCACAAGTTGAAGCGGTTTCCAGTGCCGAGGAGTTGCTTTCGATTCGATCGAAGATCGATCAGATTCATCTTTCAGAGGATATCTCCGGTTATATCTTAGCGTTGGTACGATCGACTCGAAAAGGGGAGGGGGTTCATGCCGCTAAACTTAATTTTGGGGCCTCTCCACGGGCCTCTTTAGCTTTAACGCAATCGTCGAAGGCTTTAGCTTGGCTTCGAGGCATGGAGTATGTCACTCCCGCTTTGGTTCAAGAGCTCTATTTGGATGCGTTGCGTCATCGGGTCGGGCTTTCCTATGAATCAGAAGCGGCGGAGAAGAGCACCGATCAGGTTTTGATGGAAGTGCTTAAATCGACTCCTTTGCCGAAAAATTCATGAACGAAGAAAATCCCGATTCTTGGTCTCAAGCCTTTTCCCTCTTGAGAAATCTGGAGTGGCGGGTGAAGAGACGGATGGAGGCGGTGGTCTCCGGAGAATATCGCTCAGCCTTTCGGGGTCGCGGGATGGAGTTTGATCAAGTGGTTCCGTACGAATTTGGGGATGATGTCCGGGATATCGATTGGAATGTGACCGCTAAATTAGGTCAGCCCTATCGTAAGAAATATGTTGAAGAACGGGAGATGAATCTCGTGGTTCTTTTTGAGGATACCTCCGATTTAGATTTTGGCTCTGGATCGAAGACGAAGCGTCAAGCGTTGTTGGAGATGGCTTGTATTTTTATGCTGCTGGGGGCTGCGAATCGGGATCGTGTCTGGTTGGCTCACGCAAGCGCTGGCGGAGTTCATTTTTCAAAAGAGGTTCGAGGTCGGGGAAAGGTGATTCAGATGGCTCATGAGCTTTTGCAGCGTCCTGCGGCAGGAATTCTATCCGATCGGGGATCGAAGATCGATTGGCGTTACTTTAGTTCAGTGATTCCTCGTCATAGTGTGGTGGTTTGGCTTGGAAATTTTATTCCGGCAGAGGCTCCCTCTCACTGGAATTATTTAAATCAGCGATTGGAATGGATTGGCTGTCGTGTGGATGATTTATGGGATCGTGAGTTACCGACGATGAACGGGCTCCCTGTTTACGATCCAAACTCAGAGGAGTTGGTGATTATTGATGGAAATTCTCGATCTCAGCGGGAGGCTCATGCGCAGTGGGTTCGAGATCGAGAGGATTATTTTCAAAAGCTTTTTCCGAAAAATAGATCTCGTTTGACCTTTTTGAATCAAGAGGAACCGTTAGAGGCTGTGATTCGTTTAATGCGTCGCCGAATGGAGGGACGCGCATGAGTGGTTTTGATGCCTTACGATTACTTCATCCGTATTGGTTGTTAGCGATCCTTTTAGTCGGTTTTTCTGTCTGGTGGAGATCTCGAAAAAAGAGCGGTTTTTTAATTATTCCGCACGTCGCCGCGTGGTATCGCCCCTCTCCTGTTTCTTGGGGAGGAGTCGGCCTTCTATTTTGGGTGATCGGTTTGTCCTTCCTGATTATTGCTTTAGCTCGACCGCAAAAAGTCGAAGATAAACGGGAGGTGAAGCAAAAGGGGTACGATCTTTTTTTAGCGATCGATCTTTCTGCAAGTATGTTAGCCGAGGATTATGAGAAGGGGCTCTCTCGGATGAATCGCTGGGAGGCCGTTCAGCCGGTGATCGAAGCCTTCATCAAAAGACGAGATCAAGATCGCATTGGAATGGTCGTTTTTTCAGGCAAGGCCTATACCTTAGCGCCGTTAACGACCGATCATCTTTGGTTGGAACGTCAACTCCAGAAATTAAAACCGGGCATTTTGGATCAAGGAACAGCGATTGGGGATGGATTGGGGCTTGCCCTGACTCGATTGGATCAAGCGAGTCGAAATCAAAATGAAGTGCGAAAGGGGGCCTTTGTGATTTTGCTCACCGATGGATCAAATAATCAAGGAACTCTGGAGCCGATTGCCGCTGCCTCAATTGCTGCTGGAATGAAAATTCCTGTCTATACGATCGGGGCAGGAAGCACCGGAATTGCTCCGATGCCACAATTTGATCGGGAGGGGAATAAAGTTGGGTATACGCAAATTCAAGCCGATCTGGATGAGCCGACTTTGACTAAAATTGCGACGATGACCGAAGGGAAGTTTTATAAAGCGGATGACAGTCGAGCGATTGAAGGGGCCTTTGGTTCGATTGATCAAGCCCAGAAGATTGAGTTTCAATCGAAGTCCTACGTTCTGGCTTCAGAACTATTCATTCCTTGGGCTCTACTGGGATTTGTTTTTTGTTTAGGGGGTTGGGTGCTGATGGATCCTCCTCGATTTTCCCGTTTGAAAAAGGGGGCGGCATGACCTTTGAGCATTCCTGGATTTTAGTCGCCTTGATTCTCCCCCTCTTTTTATTAAGTGTTCTGATTTTAAAACGACCGACAGGAGAGATGATTTCCTTTGGAAAGATTCAAACTCGAGGGGAGCTCCCTCGCACTCGAAAAAAGATTTTCTTTTCCTGTGGCTTTCTCCTGCTGATCGTCGCACTGGCGAGGCCTCAATGGGGGGTGCGCGATGAACAGGTGTTTGATCAATCCCGTGAAGTCTTAATTGCGGTGGATCTCTCCCGAAGTATGTTAGCCACCGATCTTTCCCCGACTCGCCTCGATCGTGCTAAAATCATGATCGAAGGGTTGTTAGGACCCTTAAAGGGGGAGCGTGTGGGTTTACTGCTTTTTGCCGGAACGGCTTATTTGCAAAGTCCTTTAAGCCCTGATTACGAAATTATTCGAGAGATGATCCCGACGCTCACTCCGGAGTGGATGCCGCAAGGAGGAACGGACTATACGCAGATGTTGAAAGTCGCTTCCGATGCCTTTGCCTCGGGACAGGCCTCGGATCGTTTTTTGATTATTTTAAGTGATGGAGAAAGTACTACCCAGGGTTGGGAGGAGGAGTCGGATCGACTTCAAAAGCAGGGAGTTAAAGTTTTATGTTTGGGATTAGGGACAGAGGCCGGAACCGTTGTTCCGAGTCGAGGGGGGGGATACACGAAAGATGATCGTGGGGCGGTGGTCATCTCTAAATTGGAGCCGAAAACATTACAAGAGATTGCTCAAAGGACTGGAGGTGTTTATCGCGATTCAACACAGTGGGTCGATCTCCACGCTTTAGTCCAAGAGACCGTAGATCGAGGAAAGCAGGGGAAATTTGAGGAGAAGCGGCATGAGAAAAAGGTGGAACGTTATCAGTGGTTTTTAGGTTTCTCTTTGCTTTTCTTTTTGTTGAGTTTTATTTATGAGATGCCTGTACGTCTCCGAGCTCGAGCAATGAAAATTGCGGCACTACTATTTCTATGGATCGGATTAGGCTTTCAATCGATCTGGGCTCAAACCGATCCTCACGCTTTAGTGAAGGAATTGGCACGACTTTCCGAGCAATCACGAGTTAAACCTCAGGAGTGGGCGGGATTCGCCCAACAAACAATTCATTTTGGAGAAGCCGCAGAGGTACAAACCGGAATAATTGAAACCGCACTCGCAGGGGTTAAAAAGGGGGAGAAAGAGAAGCCGATGGAGACCGATTGGGCAAAACTGAGGGAGGAATTAGAGAGTTTGCTGAAGAAGAAAAAAGAGCAAAATAAACCCAATGATTCTAAGGATAATAAAGAGAATAAAGAAAATAAGGATCAAAAAAACAAAGAGGAGAACAAAGACCCATCTCAAAAGAAAGAGGGCTCTTCCTCACAAGACAATCAATCAAAAGGGGATCAGAAAGATCAGAATAATTCCTCTGGGGATCAAAAACAGAATAACGAACCCTCGGATCCTCAAAAAGGAGATCAAAAGGAGAACTCAGCGCAATCCAATCCCTCGAACGAACAGAAGTCTCAAACCTCTCCTTCTGGGGATAAACCGGAAAATAAAGAGAAAAAAGAGCCGGGACAGTCTGGACGAGAGGGGAATCAAGCCCCTCCTAAAGAGCCCGGAGGATCTCAAAAAGTAGGGGGACAACAACGGGATTTAGATCAAATGAAAATAGGAAAAATCTCGAAGGAGGAGCGAATGCAGCTCAATCAAGTGAAACAGGGGGATTCCCCTGCCAAATTATTTCAAGTCCTCGAAGGAAAATCCAAAGGTCCAGCGAAGGAAAATCAGACTAAAGATTGGTAATTCAGGAATCGACTATTTTATGAAACGTAAGACTCCATTATTTCAATGCCTCCTCCTTCTGATTGCGTTCCTCCCTCTCATTTCTGCTCAAGAGGTCAAATGGGAACCGAATGCTGGCAGCTTAGAGGAGGGAAGAACCGAGCGACTTCGTTTGATCTTTGACCAATGCGCCCCAGAAACAAATATCCAACTTCCTGAGATCGATGGACTCGAATTAGGTCAACCCTCTCAAAATCGACAGATGCAGGTGATTAATTTTAAAATCTCTCAACGTTTTGAGCTGATCTATCCCGTCCAAGTAACTCGACGAGGAAAGATTGTAATCCCTGCTTTTGAGGTCGTTACGAATAAGGGGGTCCTTCCGGTGGCTGAAGTTACTTTTATGGGGGTCGAGGCCAGTAATAACGGAGGGGGGGCGACCTCAGGGGGTGCTCGGGGGGCTAAAGGAGGGGGACAGGATGCCATTAAATCCTTTCTTAAGTCGCAACCCAATATTGTATGGGTCGGTCAGGTCGTTGATTTGATTTACGAACTCTATGTTTCAAGTCGATTCGAAGGGAATATTGCGGGACCGATTGAGTGGAAACCTTCGGGAGTGACTCTTGAAAATTGGGATGAAATGCAGCAGAATCAAAGTACCTTTAACGGGACTCCCTATGCCGGGGCGCGATCAAAAACACGAGCGATTTTTGATGAGTCAACGGTGGGAGGAAGCTTCGCTCCTTTGCAACAAAAACTTCAAATTAGAACGGGAGGAACCGGTTTCTTTAGTTTTCCTCAAATGGAAGAGCATACGGTTAAAACAACATTTGGGGATTTCCAACTCAAAGCCCTTCCGCCTGCCCCCCCAGAATTTTTAAAAGCGGTCGGTCAATTTAAGATTAAAAGTTCGGTCGTTCCTCATCAAGTTTTAGTTGGTGAACCCGTGACTTGGACCTTGAGCTTGGAGGGAACCGGGAATTGGCCTATCGGGCTTTCGCTCCCTGTGCGAGAGGTTTCAAAAAACTTTCGTGTGATTCAACCAAGAGCGACTCAGAACAATGTAAAAAACAAACTTTTTGAAGCCACTCTTTCAGAGGATGTCGTTCTGATTCCAGAAAAGGAAGGGAACTACACGTTGGGACCGATTCAGTATGTTTATTTCGATCCGAGCGCCGGGAGTTATAAAACGATCGAGACGGAGGCAATCACGGTCACCGTTAAACCCTCGAATCGTTCCCTCTCTCAGAATCAAAACAGTTCAGGATCGATTCAAAATACATCATCAACGGTGAACTCAACGAATACCCCCGTTTTCGATTCGACCCCGAAACTCCCTCGGGATCCGATCATGGGATGGAGCTGGGGATCTAAACCATTTTCGAGGACCGTTTGGTTGCAGGGAATGATTTTGATGATTTTAACCTTTGTCGGTTTCTGGATGAAAAGAGCTTATGCTCATGTGGAGCTTACAGAGCCCTATCGTCAACAAAGAATCTCATTTTTAGAAATAACAAATGCCTTAAACGAGATCAGGAAAGATCCACTCATCGGATTAAGATCCTGGAGAAAAGCGGTCACTGAATTTCTTGCCCTTTCCTCGGTGGTTCCTTCGCCGGATGAAGTTGCTGAATCGATTGTCGCTTGGGGGGGAGTTGCTTCTGATTGGAAGAAGTTGTGGGAGATGAGTGATGAACGTCTTTTTTCAAAAGTGGATCATTTAAACTCGGACTGGATCGAGTTAGCGCAGGCCTCTCAGCGTACGATTCGGATTCCGAAGTTGAATCGTTGGCGAATTTTCAGAACTGAAAATCTCTTTCCGCTTCTGATCGGAGTCTTTATTTTAAGTTCGACGAATGTTCAGTCCGAGGATTTTGAGAGCTTGTATCGAGCCGGAAAATGGAGTGAGGCAAAAACGATCCTGGTTGATAAATTAAAGAATAATCCTGACGATGGAAAATCCCACTCGCATCTCTCCCTTTGTTTGATTCAGAAAAACGAATGGAATGAGGCTTATGCTCATGCCTTAGCTGCTTGGCTTTTAAATCCTTCGAATTCTGATCTACGATGGAACCTTCAACTGACACAACAACAGAGCCGTTCTCCTGTGAATGGAATCGAACCTTTAGTTCAAAATCGATGGAATCCTGCAGGATGGTTTTCGGTCTTCACTTGGCAAATGATCGGTTGGATCGGGATCTCGCTCGTATGCTTTGCCTCTTATCGCCGATTACTGAAGCGTTACCAAAAATCGGGGAGATCAAAATCGATTGGGATGGAGCTTTCAATCGGTTTTGGATTTTTACTGTTGCTGCTCTCCTTTTGGGCCTCCAACGAATATGGGGTTTGTGCACATCCAAAGGTAATGGTGGTCGTCAATGAAACTAACTTGAGATCGATCCCTGCTGAACTTGAGGAGGAATCTCAGAGTAAAAAAGTCCCTGCGGGAACGGTGGTTGTAATGAAACATGAGTTTTTGAATTGGGCGAAGATTACTCTCTCGCAAAATGAAGAGGGATGGATCCGGAAATCGGAGGCTCGACTTCTTTTCGGTTCTTTTGAAGATTAATCGTTTTTTTAAATCTCAAGTTATCCGTGAGAGATTAAGGATCGTGAGCTCTTTCCTTTCAGTGAGAAATTCTCGGATTGTTTTTAATGGAGCGCCGATCCGTCAGCTGCCGGATCGGCGCTCCATTTCTATTTTAAAAATAAGGAGGAGGCGTCGTTGCACGAGACAATGTATTTACGGTTTTTTGTTTTGGACGCTAATGATAAAAATTGACTGTATGCGCTATTAATATTACGGTCTATATATGAGGACCTCTATTCTTTTAGATGATCATTTAAAATGAAACTTTGCGACTTTAGTCGTATTCCAGGCTTGAAATGGTGTCATCCTTTAAAAGTGATTTAATGAAAGTTTTAATTACAGGAGCCTCAGGGTTTGTCGGAACCGCACTCACACAGAAGCTTATTCAAAAAGGATATGAGGTGATCGGAGTCTCTCGCAATCCGATGAAACAGCAGGATCGTCAGGGACTTCGCTGGGTAACCTTAGGCAATGCCCCTGAGACCGATGCGGTGATCCATTTAGCCGGTGAAAATGTTTTGGGGATTTGGATCGAATCGAAAAAACGACGGGTCTATCAAAGTCGTATCGAGGGGACTCGTCGATTAATGGAAACGATTCACTCTTGGGCGCGTAAGCCTACGGTTTTGATCGGGGCCTCGGCGGTTGGAATTTATGAAGATCATGGAAGTGAAATCATTGAGGAGAATCACGGCTCCGATTCCGAAGGAGGCTTTCTCGCTCAAGTTTGTCACGATTGGGAGAGTGAGAATCGAAAAGCAGAAAAACAGGGAGTTCGAGTGGTATTGACCCGAATTGGGCTGGTCATGGATCCCTCCGATGGGATGTTGGGGAAGCAATGGAGGACAATGAAATGCAGAGTTTGTCTGCTTCCTGCCAAGCCTGCGGATTATCTCCCCTGGATCTCACTTGAAGATTTAGTGCGTCTTATAATTTATTCCTTAGAGAATAATCAGGTCCAGGGAGCGATCAATGCAACGGCTCCCCATCCTATCCAGGCACAAGAGTGGATGGATGAGCTCGATCGCTATTTCAAATTTTGGATTAAAGGATTTTTACCGGAATTTTTCTTAAAACCATTGGGGAAAGAGTTTTGTCAGGTCCTTTATAGCAGTAAACGGGTGGTTCCCCGTAAACTTCTTGATCTGGGGTTTGAATTTTCTCATTCCACATGGCAGAAATATCTGGCATCACTTTTTCCTGATTCATGAGCTCAAAAATAATGATTGGAGTGGGAATCGCCGGTTATCCGAATGCCGCCGCAGGGAACACCTGGGCTTTTTTACAGTGGGCCTTGGGCTTTCGATCGCTGGGGTGGGAGGTTTTTTTAGTCGAATCGATCGACTCAACTCAATGTGTGGATACTCGTTGGAAATCGGTTCCGTTCGATCAAAGTGAGAATAAAAGACATTGGGAGAAAACGATTCGCGATTATGGCTTTGAAAATCATAGTTTACTTTTGATTGATGGAGAGTCGAAGGATAAAGGGCGTATTTTGGATTTTGCCCAGCAGTCGGATATATTTTTAAATATCTCGGGACATTTCAAAGTACGAGAAATCCTCGATCGAGCGCGTCTTCGTATCTATTTAGATTTAGATCCGGCTTTCACCCAAATTTGGGCGGAGGTCTATGGGGAATCGATGAACTTCGAATCTCACGATCTTTTTTTTACCGTCGGCCCCTTATTTGAAAACGGAACGGTTCGTGCGCCTCAAGCCGGGAAAAAATGGCTCGGTACACTTCCGTTAGTTCATCTTCCGAGTTGGCCGATCACTCCGTTGAGTGGGGAACGTTTTACGACAATGACTCACTGGTACGGTTATCCTCCCGTCGAATATCAAGGCGAGTGGTATGGAAATAAGTCGGAGGAGTTTGAAAAAATCATCGACCTCCCTTCAAAAACAAAAGCAATCCTTGAAATTGCCTCGGACTTAGCCATCGAAAGCGAACTGAAGCTTCAATTTGAATCCAAGGGCTGGAAAATGACGCTCGCTGCCGAGGCAAATCTCGACCTATCGACCTATCAACGCTATATTCAATCGAGTCGAGGGGAGTTTTCGGTCGCTAAAAACGGCTATGTGAAATCAAACTGTGGATGGTTTAGTGATCGAAGTGTTTGCTATCTCGCTAGTGGAAAACCGTTGGTTCTCCAAGAGACCGGCTGGTCACAATTCATTCCGACAGGAAAGGGGGCCTTTGCCTTTACTACTCTAGAGGAGGCTCAAGAACAGTTGGATCTGCTCCTTTTAGACCCTCAATCTTATTCGCTTGCCGCTCGTGCTATCGCTGAGAACTATTTTTCTTCCGATAAGGTGATTCAAGAATTCATCAGAAAAGTTGAAAAAAGCTTGTGAGAAGGCTCAATTCTGATTTCATTTCAAATTATGAGATCCGATGATTTTGATTTGGAGATTTTTCCTGAGGAAACGAATTGGGAATATCCGAATGCCGATAAAATTCGTAATGAAATTGCGTCTAACCGCCCCAAGGTCAGAATTCGGGATCTTTCGATCCGTAAACTCCCCCTTGAAAGCTTTCAACGGGCCGATCAACTGATTCACGAACACCCCTATCCTTCAATGATTGCTGCGGCAGCGGTTGGATTATTTGCAGGTCTTATAATCGGAAGTATCGTCTCAAGTGATAAAGATTAGTCAGAATTGAGAATGAAATTGAGAATGAATAGGAAATCATAAGGATTTATTATATGAACTCTGCCTCAGATCTTCTGAACTATTTGCCTATCGGAATTCAAATCGTTGCCGCTCTTGGTTTTGCCGTGGCGACTCTTTTGACTTCTGTTTTTTTAGGGAAGAAAACGCTTAGCAATAAAACGAAAGATACTGCCTACGAATGCGGAAAAATCGCTGAGGGGGTTGTAAATCCCCGTTTTTCAGTGAAGTTTTATCTCATTGCGATGCTCTTTATTTTGTTCGATATCGAAACGGTCTTCATGTACGTCTGGGGAGTCGTTTATCGCGAACAACTCGCCGAGTCTTGGATGATCTTTGGTGCGATGTTTTCATTTGTTGGAATTCTTTTCGTCGGTTATATTTACGCCCTTCGTAAAGGGGCTTTTGAATGGGCAAAATAGATTTTTTCTCTCAGTTGAATAAAGAATTATTTTAATTTCATCACTTGAGTTTTTGGGTTTGGCACTTACTGTCGATTTCGTTGTCGACTAAACGATAATGTAAAAGAAGGTTTCTATGCAATTTCCACCCTTTGATTTAGTGCGTCTTTTAAAAACTGTATTTGAACCTCAAATCGGGGAACGAATTGCAATCTTGATCGATCTTCCCGATCCCGAAAAAATTCAAAATTTCTCATTTTTAAAAGATCCTTCCTTTCCTATTCAAAACAGAGCCCATGATGTTTTTTACCAAGGACTCAAAAATGGCGCGATGAAGACCTTAGGACTCGAAGGAGGGGAGATCTTTGCCTATCAACTCTCCGGAGGGAGCAATCTCGACTTTTCAGATGTAGCCTATGACCCCCATGGAAAGAAGATCTCTTTAAGAGCCGATGTTTATTCTCAATATGATATCATCCTCTGTATCTCTACTTATTCAGCCACCGCTCCCTTGACCGCTTTTGCGAAGGAGATCGGCTTCCGAGGCGCCACCCTCCATGGAGTGAATGATATTATCTTAGCGAGTGGATTGGCGGTCGATTATAATCAAGTCAGTATTCAAGCCGAAAAACTCCGTTCAAGCATGACGAAGGCAGATTTTTTTGAGATCGATTTTATAATGGAAGGAAAAAAGTACACACTCAAATTGAATTGCGATGGTCAAGAGGCCCAAAAAAGTCACGGTCTCTGTCGAGGAAAGAATCCCGATATCGCAAACCTTCCTGCAGGGGAGGTCTATTTCGTTCCGACCGATGCCTCTGGTGAGTTTCCTCATCGTTACGAGGAGGGGACGTTAGCTGTGATGGAGGTCAGTGCTGGAAAAATTCGCAAATCAACTCTGATTCGAGGGGATGCAAAGCTTGTTGAGGCTCATAATCTTAAATTACAAACAGATCCTGTAACAGGAGAGCTTGGGGAACTTGGATTTGGAACGCAAATTCTTCCCGTCTCCGGAAAAGATATCCAAGATGAAAAAATCTTAGGAACCATGCACGTTGCCACAGGGAGGAGTGATCATTTAGGAGGTCATTTAACTCCTGATAAATTTGCAATTCCGGTGAATGCAACTCACGATGATCTTCTCTTTTCTCCGACAAAAACCCCGGAGATTCAAGTTCCAGAAGTTCGTATGTTCCGCGATCAAAAATCGATCGTGATCATCCAAAATTATCAGCCCGCCGCTTATCTCCAACAAGCGCTTCAGTCTTAACTTCAAGGGATAATCAAACCAAAAAACTCTCAATGAGTATTCCCTATTACGAAACGAGTGCGATTCTCTCGGAGTATCTGTTTTTTCATTACGGAAAGTCGAGCGATTACCTTCCATTTTCAGAGGGTCCCCATCACGCCCTTGAGTTCCCACGGAGAATTGTCGAGAGGGGATTAGCAGGAGTTTACACAGGAGCGGAAGGGGATTCAATGCCTCTCGCGGCTCGTGCTCTAGATCTAGGGTGTGCTGTGGGTCGTTCCTCTTTTGAACTTTCCCGTTTTTGCCAAGAGGTAATTGGAATCGATTATTCGGCCGCCTTTGTTCAAGCGGCTCAGGTAATTCAAAAAGAGAAAAAAATCACTCTCCCCGTGGTGAGTGAGGTCGGTAAAACCAAGGAGGTGACGGTTGAGATTCCTCTCGGAGTTTTTCCCGAACGAGTGCAATTCTATCAAGGAGATGCCATGAATCTCTCCACCGATTATGGGATGTTTGATATCCTCCTCGCAGGCAATCTCATCGATCGATTGCCGGATCCGAAAATTTTCTTACAGGGAATTGGGAGTTTTATTAAACAAGGGGGAATTCTGATTTTGACTAGTCCCTATACTTGGATGGAGTCCTTCACCCCACGGGAGAAATGGTTGACCCTCGAGGGAGAAAATTTTGAGGCACTTCAGAAAATATTAACCGCTGACTATGAGTTTCAAAAGCGGGAGGAGATGCCGATGCTGATCCGAGAGCATCACCGAAAATATCAATGGACCGTCTCGGAAATGACGGTGTGGCGAAAAAAGTAAGGTTACTTTTTAGGGGATTTACGGTTTTTAAAGCGCGAGAGGATCGATCGTGTCGCCATCTCTCTTCGTCGTTGTTCTTCAAATTGAGCCGCTCGATTATTTAAAGGAAGAGGTGGGATCTCTTTTTCCGTTTTTTTAGGAGCAGGAGTTGACATTCATCTATCCTCTCTCAACTCCTTTGAACTGTCCAGAAGCGATTTCTCATCCCCATTCAGGTTGCCTCTGATGCGGAGCAATCCATCTCCAATGCAAGAACGGAGTTTATCTAGGGATTCGAGAGGGAGCTTACGCTTTTATTCTCTTGAGCGTAGATTAACGAAAGTCCTTGAACGCGATGGAGTTCGGCTAACGATTTTTCAAGGTCGATTTTAGCGCGGATCTCCTTACTTTTGGCCTCACTATAATCTCGTTGAAGCCTCAAAAGAGTAAAGGTGGTACTTGCTCCTTGCTTAAATTTTTCCTCCTCTGCCTCGACGGTTTCTTGACCAAATTCTCGAGTATTTCGAGTGCTTTCGACTCTTTTTTGATCCGTGAGCACTTTTCCAATCGCGTTATCAACCTCGGAAAGAATCGATTGCTCTTTCTGTTTAATTTCAATGAGGATCTGCTGTTGTTGAAGTTGAGCCTGTTGTCGTGCCCCGATCGCAGATCGATTTTGAAGAGGAATTTTGAGAGCAAGTCCGATGAGCCATTGATCTTTATCGAGCTCACTGGTATCACGAAGACTGGAACCGGGATTTCGATCGAGTCCGTTGAATCCATAGTTTCCAGAGAGATCAAGCTGGGGCCAGTCTTGGTTTTTACGATAGTGAAGTGTTAGATTCCGTTGCTCAGCGGATTTTTTTATCACGTGGAGATCGGGACGATTAGTTAAAGCATTTTGAAAGGCCTTTTTTAAGGAGGGAGGACTCTTTTCAAAAACAGAGTCTAGACTAGGGATAATCTCTTTGCTCAGCCACTCTTCAAATTGATCTGTTATAAGAAGTTTTAAGGTATTTTCTTGAGTCCGAATTTCTCTTTCGGCACGCAGAACCTCCTCCTGACGAGAGGAAACTTCTGAATTGGCTTGAGAGAGATCTAGTTTAGTCATTGTTCCGATTTCAACACGAGCCTGATTCTCTGACTGAAGTCGTTCAGCATACTGAAGGGAGATTTTTTTGCTTTCGAGATCTTGACGTGAAAAGAGAAGCTCAAAGAATGCATTTGCGACATTGGTTACAGTTAAATCAATTTGATTTTGATAAAGGGACTCCTGGATCCCAATCTCAATTTCCGCGGATTGAATGTTAAAAAGATTGATTTTACTACCAAAATTTTTGAGGAGGGGTTGAGTAAAAGAGGCTCCCCAAAAGGTTGAATAATTGTCGATAAAGCGATTGGTATTCGTCGCCGAATTATCAAAAGTGTTTGTGAGCCCAAAAGTGGTTCCCAAGGGGATTTTCTGAGTGAGTCCTGTGCTGTGGGAGTTTTCGTGTGATGTGGTAAATGAGGAGGGGGAGGTTGGATTGTCGCTCTCGGAGTAGGAATGATCGATTGAAAAATTTAAATCAAAATCCCCTTGAGCAGAAAGTCGTTGCGCTTTTGATATTTCAGGATCAAGACGTTTCAGGGAAAGAGAGAGGTTTTTTTGCATCGCCATGCGAATGCAATCCGAGAGGGAGAGGGGAACCTCTTCTGAGGCCACAAATGGAAACGAGAGAAACCCCATTCCGAGGAGAAGGAGATATCTTTTAAAATTATTCGATCGATTCACGAAGGAGAACTTTAAGTTCCTCAATTCCCTCACCCGTCTGAGCAGAAATGGGAATGATTTTCTTGCGCACTTTTCGTTTAAAAATCTTTAAGTTCTCTGCCGCATTCGGCAGATCCATTTTATTCGCAATGATGATAAAGGGACGTTTAGAGAGATCTTCACGGTATAGCTTTACCTCGGTACGAAGAAGGGCGTAGTCTTCCAACGGTTCACGCCCTTCAGATCCGGCCATATCAATCACAAAGAGAAGGAGTCGACAGCGTTCGATATGCTGGAGAAACTCAAACCCGAGTCCCTTTCCTTCGTGTGCCCCCTCAATAATTCCAGGAATATCCGCGATGGAGAGTTGTTTGTAATCCGGATATTCGATCATCGCCACATAGGGGGACATCGTCGTAAAGGGATAGGAGGCAATCTTCGGCTCCGCATTGGAGATCGATTTTAAAAGCGATGATTTTCCTGCATTAGGAAATCCAACCAAACCCGTATCAGCGATCGATTTGAGTTCGAGCAAAAACTGTCCACACTCCCCCGGATGACCATCCTCAAACTCACGAGGCACTTGATGAGTGGAGGATTTAAAATGACGGTTTCCACGCCCCCCTTTGCCTCCTTGACAGAGTACGAATTCCTCGCCAATCGTCGTCAGATCGCAAACAAGTTCAAGTCCATCACTATGGGTCGGCATCGGAAGAAGCGTGGTTCGATCATCCCCCGGTTCTGAAAGACGATGAACGAGTGTTCCTTGGGGAACCTTAATGATATATCGATCCGCATTCTTACCCGTACAATCCTTCGATCCTCCCAGTTCACCGCTCTTTGCAAATTGATGTGGGGATAGATTGAGATGATAAAGATTATTGAGATGTTGATCGACTTTTAAGATCACATCTCCCCCTCGACCTCCGTCGCCGCCGTTCGGTCCACCGTTCGGACGATGAAGCTCCCTTAAGAAACTCACCATTCCACGACCCCCTTTTCCAGCACGCGCGACTATTCTGACTCGATCCACAAACATAAGGCAGAGAGATTACACACTCTTTCTGTAAAAAGCCAGTTCTACTTTAGTGTGTTGTTGCAAAGAGTCCCCATGGAATAGGGAATGGTTGTGAAGTTAGATTTTAATGGAGCGCCTGCCCAGTCCTCCTTCACTTCAGCTCCTGCGGATCAGTGGGTTTAATTAATAATTCCTGCTTTCTTGAATTCTTAAGAGAGATAATGATTAATGATCAGTCTTTGATGATCATAGGTTTACAGCTTTTCATAAATGACGCGTGAGAAGGAGGGTCTCTGTGAGTATTCATTGCAAATTGAGATTCTTTCTTCCATTATTTTTAAATGGATTCGCTTAAAAATGGGGTTCAAAATCCCGCGGTTATTGATTTGGTGGCTCATGATCCCTCATCGGATGAGGTGGTTTTAGGGATGTACGAGGAGAGAGCTTGGGATGGATCAGAGGAGCGCCTCTTTGAGCTTCAGGAGAAATTGAATACCTATCTCTCCTTTGCCATCGATGGGGAGATGAACGAGGCCTATCCGCAATATCGAGGAAAGCAGATCCGAGTTCAGCTGAATTGTTTTTTCTCTCCCGATTCGGCCACTTTTGCTTTTTTAGATCAGGTGAAGGAGGCTCTCCCAGAAGGAGTTACCTTTGCCGTTTGTATTCCGGATCCCTCCCAACCGTCGGGAGAATGTGGGACTGGTTCCTGTGGATGTAAAGAGAGCTAAGATGAGTTTAAGAAGCTTTGATCGACTTCAGTTTTTAGGAACCGGAACCTCGCAAGGGGTGCCCATGATCGGCTGTTCCTGTGAGGTCTGTCGTTCTGAGGATTCGCGAGATAAGAGGCTACGATCTAGTCTCTGGATTCGATCAGAGCAATACTCCCTGTTGATTGATACCTCTCCAGACTTCCGAACCCAGGCACTTCGTGCCGGAATTCAAAGACTGGATGCTGTTTTATATACGCACGCTCATGCTGATCATCTTTTGGGATTAGATGATTTGCGCTGTTTTTGTGAAAAAGAAAATCGGGCGATGCCGATTTATTCCCATCCCGAGACCCTCAAACAAATTCAAGGCGTTTTTCCTTACGCTTTTTTCCCAAAAGTTCGAATCAGTACTTATGTCCAGGTCGATCCGATTGCGGTTGAGCTCCCCTTTGAATTAGGGGGATGGTGGATCACCCCGTTAAAAGTTGAACATGGTACGATTCAGACCTATGGATTTTTATTCGAACGAAATGGAGGGAAGAACTTTGCTTATTTTTCCGATTGTAAACAGATGTCCGAGGAGGTTATTGAGCGGTTAAAGGGGATCGATTATCTCATTCTCGATGGTCTTCGGAAGAAACCACATCCGACACATCTGTCGCATGATGAGGCCGTCGAGGTGGCACAAAAGGTCGGAGCGAAACAAACTTACTTCACCCATATTACCCATCATCACTCCCATCAAGAGCGGGAGCGAATGATTCCTCACGGGTTACCGATATCGATCGCTTACGATGGATTTGAAATTGAACTTTAAAGTCAAAATGGAGATTTTTTATCGTATTTTTTTGATCGGCGCTATCTGTATTACTTCGTTGATCTCTTCCGAGGAACTCAGAGACCATGCCCTTGTTGTTTATAATACCAATTATCCTCAGAGTAAGGAGATCGCACACGAATATATCAAGCTTCGTGGCATCTCATCGGAGCGATTGTTAGGATTAGACTGTTCGAATAACGAAGAGATTTCGAGGGAGCAATTTGAAGAGACGCTTTTAAAGCCGTTGGAGCGACATTTTTTACAGAAGAATTGGATTCAACGTTTTAAAGGACTAGAACGGTTTGGAACAAAGGTCGTTGAGCTTAAGAAGTCGGTGCGCAATGAGATTTGGATGATTATTCTGATTCACGGGATTCCTTTGAAAATTGCCAATGATCCTCAACGTCAAGATTTGGAAGGGATTCCTCCCGCCCTGAATACGAATGGGGCGGCGATTGACTCCGAGCTCGCTCTTTTTCCGACCTATGGATTGCCGAAGACCGCATTGATTCCAAATCCCTTTTATCAACTGCGGGAGGGGAGACGTTATAGTGTTTTTGAATCGGATCAAATAATTCTGGTCGGGCGTTTGGATGGACCGAATCCGATGGTCGTCAGAAGAATGATGAGAGATTCAGTTGAGGTCGAAGAGAAACGACTTGTTGGTCGAGTTTGCTTAGATTTGAGGGGATTAAATGATCCTAAAGATCCTTATTCACAGGGTGATACTTGGTTGAAAGGGGCGGAGATTTCCTTTAAAAAACGGGGATTTACGATTGATAAGGAGACAAAACCGGCACTTTTTCCAGAGTGGTTGCCGTGGAGTCAGATCGGGATTTATCTAGGATGGTATGAAGGAACTGCAAAGGGGCCTTTTATGAATTCTTCCTGTTTTTCACCGGGAGCGATTGCCTATCATATTCATTCAACGAGTGCTTCGACTTTAAGATCGACGAGTGAAAATTGGGCGGGGCCTCTTCTCGCGGCAGGGGCGACGGCAACAATGGGGTGTGTTTATGAGCCGTACTTAGATATGACCCCGCATCTCGATATTTTTAGTGAAAAACTATTAGAGGGCTATTCATTGGGGGAGGCGGCCTATGCTTCACAGAAGTTTTTATCATGGATGACGACAGTCGTTGGAGATCCTCTTTATACCCCGTTTCGCAAACCGTTAACGGAGGCGATTGAGGAGGCAAAAGAGCGGAAGAGTGATCGACTTCCGTGGTTAGAGATGCAGAGACGTTATGCGAGGATTTATGAGAAGCCGGAGATGAATGCGGTCGATCTCCTCTCCGATCTCTCGCCGATTGAGGGGAATTTATGGGTTTTAGAGGAGGCTGGAGATTTATTAGTGACTCAAAATGAGCAGAAGAAATCGGCACTTTCATTTTATGAAAGAGGGTATGGATATGCTCAATGGGGGGTGGATCTGCTACGGATCGGAACTAAAATCGCGCGATTAGAGGCCAGTTTAGGGAATTGGGAGCGTGCTTATGGGATATTACTGGAAATTTCTCAAAAGGATCCGGAGGCTTTTCAAAAACAAGGGGGGGTTACGGTGCTCAAAATTCTTTCTGGATTGTCGGATGCTCCTGCGGTTCCTGCTGCCTTGGAGTTTTATTTAAAGTCAGAATCGGGAGTGTACGATGTCCCCTTTTAAGCCGATTTTATTTCTAGAGCCCCACCCCCGAATTCGATCGCTCTTTGAATCTTTTTGGGGACTCTCGATGATTGCAAATCCGTTCATTGATTTTTCCTCTGAAGAGGATTTTTGGGAGAGTGGAATTGAGGAGGGAGCTCTTTTAATCGTCGACTGTCGCCTTTTGCAGACCGAGATCACGGAGTGGACTCAGAAAATTCAGAGGCAGAAGCCACTCCTTGAATCTCAAATTATCTGGGTGGTGGAAACCAAAGAGGAGCGAGATCGACTCCTTACCTTAGGCCTTCAAAATGTGCTTCGACTTCCCTTTCAGTGGGGACAGTGGTTGCCAATGATCTGCAAGCGTGGATTAAGGTGGCGATTGTGGAAGGAATAAGGTCGATCAATCTCTCTCGACATCATCCATCGGAGTGCTATCTAAGAATCTACTATGTCAACTCACTTTGATACCACTCCGATCGATCAACTTATTGCCAATACCATTCGTACCTTGAGCTTGGATGCCGTCGAAAAGGCGCATTCAGGACATCCCGGACTTCCGATGGGATGTGCCGATTTTGCTGCTGTTTTATGGACAAAGTTCATGAAATATAATCCGGAGAATCCGAAGTGGCATAATCGAGATCGTTTTGTCCTCTCCGCCGGTCACGGATCAATGTTAGTTTATTCCGTGCTTCATTTAATCGGGATTAAAGAGGTCACGTTAGATCAACTCAAAAATTTCCGTCAATGGCACTCCCTCACTCCGGGTCATCCTGAGGCTCATGAGACTCCGGGGGTGGAAGTCACGACGGGGCCCCTCGGACAAGGAACGGGGAATTCAGTCGGACTGGCGATGTCGCAAAAGTTTTATGGAGCGACTTTTAATGTAGACGGTTTTCCGATTTCAGAACATAAAACCTACGCGATTGTTTCGGATGGAGATCTTCAAGAGGGAATTTCTCATGAAGCGGCGGCATTGGCCGGTCACTTAGCCTTAGATAACTTGATTTGGTTTTATGATGACAATCACGTCAGCATCGAGGGGGATACGAGTATCTCTTATAGCGATGACGTTCCTAGTCGTTTCAAAGGATATCATTGGCATGTCATCTCGATTGATGGTCACGATTATAAGCAAATTGAAGCGGCTCTTAAAGAGGCGAATGAAACGAAGGGACGTCCGACAATCATTATTGGAAAAACTCAGATCGGAAAGGGTTCTCCTAAGTATCAAGGCACTTCAAGAGCTCACTCAGATGCTTTTGGACCGGAAGAGGTCGCGGCAACAAAGAAGAATTTAGGATGGCCCGAAGATCAGAGTTTTGTGGTTCCTCAACGAGTTTATGACTTTTTTGCCGCTTGGCGTAAGACGCAGGCTGAAAATGAGAATCAGTGGAATCAACTCTTTGACCGTTATAGTTCCACTCATGCCGATAAAGCACAGTTATTTAAGGATTTCCTTGCGAAGAAACTTCCTGCTAATTTAAAAGAACTATTGCCAAAGTTTAGTCCTGAAAAAGCCTACGCGACTCGAAATTCGGGGGGCGAGGTGATGAAGGCGATTTTTGCGAATGTCCCGAATTTCTTAGGCGGATCGGCCGATTTGGCTCCTTCCACCAAGACGATGGTTAAAGAGTACGGTTCTTATCAAAAAACAAATTATGCGGGTCGTAACCTTCATTTTGGAATTCGTGAACATGGAATGGGGGCGATCGTTGCCGGAATGGGCTATTACGGAGGACTCATTCCCTTTGGATCAACCTTCTTTGTTTTTACCGACTACATGCGTCCCCCGATTCGAATCTCGGCGCTCAGTGGGTTACAAGGAATCTATGTCATGACGCACGATTCAATTTTTGTCGGTGAAGATGGACCGACCCATGAACCGGTAGAGCAATTGGCAACGATTCGGGCGATTCCGAACTGTTGTGTGGTCCGTCCGGGAGATGCGAATGAGTCTTCCTATGCTTGGTTGATCGCGCTTGAAAATAAACATAAGCCGACCATTTTGTTGATGACTCGTCAGGATCTTCCGACCTTTGATCGCACGAAGACCGCTTCCGTCGAGGGAGTCCTTAAGGGAGGATATACCCTTTGGGAGTCGAACGCAGGAACAACACCAGAGCTTATTTTGATTGGCACAGGCTCTGAGCTTCATTTGGCCTACGAGGCGGGACAAAAAATTGCGGCAGAGGGGAAATCCGTTCGAGTGGTTTCATTACCTTCGTGGGATATTTTTGAATCTCAATCCCAAGAGTATCGAGATCAGATTCTTCCTCCTTCGGTCAAAAAACGGTTAGCGGTTGAAGCTGGAATTACCATGGGCTGGGAGCGTTATATTGGTGATCAGGGTCAATTTATTGGGGTTAACCAGTTTGGAGCGAGTGCTCCTGCGAAGAAACTCGCAGAGGCCTACGGCTTAACGGTTGATCATGTTTATCAAACAGCGAAGTCGTTACTCTAAAGTAATATTTTCTTCGATTCGAAAGGAGAGAACTCTCAACGGAGTTCTCTCCTTTTTTTTGAAACTTTTCTAATAAGGAGGGGTTTAATCAAAGGTATGAAAAAAACATTCTACTTACTATCGGCTTTGATGCTCCTGGTTACATTTGGAACAGCAAAGGAAAAGCAGGGGCAATCTTCTCTTTCGATCGAGGAGAAACGAACTAAAATTCTGTTTGAAAATGATCTCAATAAAGATGGCAAACTCGATGCCGCAGAAATTGATGGAATGCTTAAAAAGAAAAAAGAGCGGCATTTGCGGATGAAAAAGGGGATGATTGATAAATATGATACTAATAAAAACGGCACTTTAGAGGAAGATGAGCGAGCAAAACTAAAATCGGATCGTCTTCAAAATAAAAAGTAAAACCGCAGATGATCGATGCTAATTCTCGCTTATGACAATCCGAAAGCGCGTTGGATCGCCTGAAGGGTTTCTGAGAGATTTTTCTCGATCGTGAATTGAGCGCCGAGTTCCCGTGCTGCCCGAGAAAAGGGGGCACGGACCTCGGGGGCGGCAAGGGCATCTAAATGTTGGCGGAGTTGGTTAATATCGTCTGCTCGGTCCATAACCCATCCGTGAACCCCGTTTTGAAGGATTTCATGAGCCCCGTTGTGTCGGGTGGTAATCACCGGATTTCCTGCAGTGAGGGCCTCCAATGTAACGTTGGCAAAAGGATCGTAGAGAGTGGGAAGGACGAAGAGATCGGCGGCGGCATAGATATTTTCGATCTCGGTGGGGGGTGGTGAATCGATGATCCAAAGTTGAGCCTCATGACTCATTCGTCGATGGGCCTCTCGGAGATAGCGATGTCCCTTTCGCTCTTTACCTGCGCCAACGAGTAGAATCACATAGGCATCGTTCTCCGTTTTCATTGCTTTTCGGCCGAGAGAACGATCTCCATTTTGGAATTTATGGGTGGGGATTCCATTATGAACGACAGCTATTTTCTCCTGTGGAAAATGATATTCTTTCTGAATTTCCGCTGAAACCATTTGCGAGTTAGCGATCACGAGCTGGAGCTTGGGGTGCTGATAGATCGCTTGATCTAAGTCGCACATGAGTTTGTTTTTAGGACGAATCAGATTTTGAATTTTTCCGAGCCAAGGGGAGTAGTGGAGTCGATTCTTCATCCAAGAGTGGTGAAGTCCATCTCCGGCGCGATAGATTTCGACTCCCGGAACACGATCTAAGGCAAAACGAAGGTCGACGTTACTTGATAATTTTTGAATTTTTTCTGAAAATTCCCAGGGATTACGAGAGGGAACTGTGCGAATATTTTTAATAACCGAATTAGGATTGTTCCAGCTTTCGCACCAGAGCTCGACCTCAATGGATTGATGAAGGAGGGCCTCAGCGAGTCGCTCCAGATAACGCTCTGCCCCTCCTGTGGGAGAAAATCGACGACGAATGAGAGCAATCTTCATGGGATATGGATACGATTCTACAATCGGGGATCACTCCTGTCCAAAATATAATTTAATTTCAGAGGGGAAATCGAAGAGGGGGATTGAAATCCAAAAGCAGTTCTCACGCAACGCTGCCACGCCGCGACGTCTGCGCCTAAGAGAGATTTTTTCCCTCTTGCCACTGGAGAGGAAAAGGCTATCTAAAAAACCCACTTAATCGGGGTCATAGCTCAGTTGGTAGAGCGCTTCAATGGCATTGAAGAGGTCTGGGGTTCGATTCCCCATGGCTCCATTTTTCTCTTCATTTAAATAAGTTAAATTTAGAGGGGTCCCATTTTCAGGACTCCATTTCAAAAATTCGTAGCTTGTTTTTCGTTGGATTGGTTTTATAGCAGTTCTATGAAAATTATTGTCACCGGTGGCGCAGGTTATATTGGGAGTATCTGTTCTGAGGAATTGATCAATGCAGGACATGAAATTGTGATTTTTGATAATCTTTCAGAGGGCCATCGGTCGGCGGTCGATTCTCGTGCCAAGTTTATTCAAGGGGATCTTTCAGATCGCGATTTCATTTTTAAAACGATGCTTTTGGAAAAACCTCAGGCGGTCGTTCACTTTGCGGCGAATGCACTCGTGGGAGAGTCGATGGTCAATCCCTCGAAGTATTACCGGAATAATGTTTGTAACGGGATCAATCTTTTGGATGCGATGGTCGATGCCGGGGTGAAGAAGATTGTTTTTTCATCGACCTGTGCCACTTATGGAATTCCAGAGAAAATTCCGATGGATGAACGATTACCGCAAAAACCGATTAATCCCTATGGACATTCAAAACTTATTTTTGAGCAAATTTTAAAGTGGTACGATCAGATTCATGGATTGATCCATGTGAATCTTCGTTATTTTAATGCGGCGGGAGCTTCGGAGAAATTTGGGGAGGATCATCGGATCGAGAGCCATTTGATTCCGAATATTATTAAAGTGGCTTTAGGACAAAAAGAGAATGTGGAGGTTTTCGGTGATAAGTATCCGACTCCGGATGGAACCTGTATTCGTGATTTCATTCATATTAAAGATTTGGCGGCGGCGCATATTCTTGCGTTAAAGAGAGAGACCAGTAGTTATTACAACTTAGGAACGGGGGAGGGGTATTCGGTTCGACAGGTGATTGAGGCGGTGGAGAAGGTTTCTGGGAAGAAACTTCCGGTGGTGATTAAGGATAATCGTCCTGGGGATCCCCCTCGTTTGGTTGCGGGGGCCCATAAAGCCCATACGGAATTGGGTTGGAATCCGCAATTTAATCGGATTTTACCGATTGTTGAGAGCGCTTGGGCCTGGCACGTGAAACATCCGAACGGGTATGGGGATTGAATCTTAAAGACAGGATAATCTCACACAACGCCGCGACGACGCCACGTTAAAACCCTCCCTCCCCTTCGTTCTGACCACAGCTCTTGCGAGCCTCCTCCCAATTTTTAAAAAAGATAAATGGAGCGCCGACCGTTTTGACGGCATGGGCGAAGGGGGGCAAAGAGCCGCTATTGGCTAGAAGCGATTAGCCTAAAGCGAAAGAGATCCACCCCTGATCCATGCCGCCCAGCTCCGATACAGATCGCATCCGCGTCAACCTAACACACGAAAAGACAGTTTTTTCACCGCAATGTAAACGGAGGGCCGCAGAGGAAAGATTCAATTCTCTATTTTTTGAAAGCAAAGATAGCCGCCTTTTTCTTCGACTTAAAACAATCATAACCTCTGTTTTCCTCCGTTCCTCTATAAATCTCTGTCTTTGGATTTGTCTTGGTTGGCGTCTTTTGCTTTTTCACTCCCGTCCAAAACAACTTTGGATTTGAGAGGGTAAATCGAAGAGGGGGATTGAAATCCTAAAGCAGTTCTCACGCACTCCCATCGCAAAGCGAAAATCTAAAAAGGCAACAAACTGGAGAGCCGAGGGTAGGCAACCAGGAACGGGGGTGAGCAGGGGTTCCGTTAACGCCGCTTCCTCCTACGTCCAAGCACTTCCACCTCTCCTCGGAAAGAGCTCACGATCCTCTCAGGGAGAAATTCTCGGATTTTTTTTGTATGAACCTAAAAACCGCGGATGAATTTAACCACAGAATACACAAAATACACAGAAAGAAGATGTTAAGCAAAAAAAGAGTTATTTTTTCCTTCACCCAGCGGGTGAATCCCCTGTTTTTCATAAACCCTTAAAATTCAGTGTGTTCTGTGTATTCTGTGGTTCCAACTGCTTTTTCTAGGATGAAGGGAGGGAAGTTCTGACCCCAAGAGCGTAAGCGATAGATCCCTGTTTTTAAAAAGAGATCGAAAGCTTGTTTTCGAGAACTTTTTAAAAATAGGGAGGAGGCTCGGAGGAGCCGTGGTCAGAACGAGGGGGGGAGTAGGGATTTAACGTTGCGGCGTGGCGTCGTTGCGCGAGACAATGTATTTAAGGTTTTTTGTTTT
>CAMCYL010000038.1 GCA_945883905.1 Akkermansia muciniphila
TGTCCAAAACAAAAAAACCTTAAATACATTGTCTCGCGCCACGACGCCACGCCGCAACGTTAAATCCCTACTCCCCCCCTCGTTCTGACCACGGCTCTTTCGAGCCTCCTCCCTATTTTTAAAAAGTTCTCGAAAACGAGCTTTCGATCCCTTTTTAAAAACAGGGATCTATCGCTTACGCTCTTGGGGTCAGAACTTCCCCACATGATACAAAAAAAATCCGAGAATTTCTCACTGAGAGGATCGTGAGCTCTTTCCGAGGAGAGGTGAAACCGATCCCCTAAAGAGAAATTCGATCGTTTTTTGAAATTCCTTTTTTCAAAGAAACGGGAGAGATTCTCTTTAGGCGGCAGCCGACGAAGGAGGCGCCGAAAGGAAAGAGCTCACGATCCTCTCCCTCTCTGACGTTGCGGCGTAGCGGCGTTGTGTGAGAACTGCTTTAGGATTTCAATCCCCCTCCTCTATTTGTCCTCTGAAATTAAACTTTTTTTAGACGAATATGACTTCATACACTGAGCGTTTTTTGAATCTAACTTGGCGGTCAATCCTCCCCCCTTGACGACTTAACCCCTCTCTCCCACTCAACGGTTATGATCCAAAATCTATTTTTTAAACTCATCCAAAAAACAATCCACCGTCATCGTGCCCATGCGCACTTAAGACGATTTCGAATGAAACGGAGTTCGATCTCCCTCCGCGCCCGATGGACCCCCCGCCTCTCCTACGCACAACGAAACCTCCTCTTGAGCACTCTTTTTCTGCTTTTCAGTCAGTGGCTGAGTGCCACTGGATTTTCAGAGGTTCATGTCGTCGAGGCCCAATGGATGGATATTCGACAGCTTCTCCAAACTGAAATTAAATCCCTGGCCGAACAAAAAAAAACCGCGAAAGAGGCCGAGTTAATTGCGAAATCGACAAAAGCCCTCGAAACGATGCAAAAGGCACAAACCGAAATCGCTTTTCAAATGAAATCGCAGATCCCCGCCCTCCAGCAACACGGACAACTCCTACAAAAAAGTCCGAATGGGCAAACGCGTCTGCTCTCCGCAAATGGAGTTCAATTTAATCCTCAATCCGGTCAGGTCGAAGGAGGAAACTTTGGTTTTACCGATCATCTCCTCAGCCAACGTGGAGTCCCCATTTCTATGGATAAAATCTCTCCCACATGGATCCTCCCTGTTCCAGAAGAACTCGCCGATCTCCTCCTGAAACAATCCAAAGAATTTATTAAATCAGCCGCCAAACCACTCCTAAAATCAGCCACGGATTCGATCCTAGGGAAAAATAAAAATACAGATTCGATCAAATCGTTACTCAATTCCAATGGAGAAAAAATCATTGAAGGACTCCTGAAAGAGGGACTCCTCATTCGTCCCTATGAACCGGGAAAAGATGATGCCTATGCCTATTACCAAAATGCCTCCTCTCAAGAAAAAATGGCCTATTTCTCCTCTCCCCTTTATCGAAATGAATCCTCCGTTTTTAATCCTCTCCTCGGATCGATCTCTCCTTCTACCGCCGCTTCTCTTCCCTCCTCCCTTGATCTCGCCAACACATTCTCTGCAGGAGCGAAAGCCGCTGTTGATGCCTACTTAAATTCCGGAAAAGGAATTCCTACAACCGGAACATTCAATCCTCCGACTCAAAACCCCTACGAAGATTTTGCCCTCGAACTCTACGATGAGATCATCAAGTCGATTCAATCGGGCGAAATTAAACCAGGGGATCCGATCCTTGTGACCAATTTAATGGTTCAACGAGCCCGTGAAAGAACCGAGAACAGTTCTGTCCCTCTCTCTTCAAAGGCATTCCCTCCTCTTTTTAACTCGACTCCGAAACAAACCGTACAACGACTGCTCTTTCCCTTTCTTGCCGCCATTGGCACTCCCTCCGGAGGAATTTCTCAGTCACTCTCTAAAAAATATATCCTTGCCGCCACCGGGAATCCGGAGGAGATCCAACAACTCGCCTCTCTTTGCAGTGCAAGCGACCAATCGCTCGGAGAAATTCAAAAGCAGATCGGCTATCAATCTCAAATGCGGGACTACACACAAGAGCTGTGCGAATCACTTCGAACAATGCGAACTCAAGCGCAACAGATTCAAGAATCGCTCAGCGCCCAAAACGCAATCCCGCAAATCACTCAATTTCTCGGAGCAATCGATGAGGCGATCTCAGCAAGAGATCGTGAGATCGCCAACTATCAACGGACGATCCAACAACTGCAAGGCGAGCGTTTTGTCGAACTCAAATCGCGTGCCGAACGGGTCATTAAAAATCATCTCGATCAACAAAATACAGCCAACCATCAACTCGCCCGTGCAACTCGATAAAACCGTATGAACCTTGACTTTCAAAACTTTCAGCAAATCCAAATAGAGCTCAATCAAACGCTCCCTCTAAAAATAAATGATCTCGGAGAGATCCTTTTTAGTGAAAGCTGGATCGTTGCAAAAGCGCTCGTTCCTTTAGTAATGGCAGCAGAAATGACCTTCATCGGATTTCGAGTCATGTTCAATGCCTCGATTTCTGAACAACTCACGAGTTTTACTCGGAAATTTTTTATCTGTTATCTCCTCGTCTATACCAATCTCGTCACCGGACTCTTTGTTGGAGCCGACTCCGTAGTAGAGGGCCTCAACAACGCAGGCTCCTCTCTCGGCAGTCAAATCCTCTCACTCGCCCCCCATTCCCCAGATTCCATTCAATCTCCCGAGCCAATCCTCTATTGGGGAGCATGGATGAAATCGGCGCAATCGGGAGAGCATAAATTTGATTTTAAATATCAGCATGAGATTTTATTTAAAAACGATCCAAACATCCCTAAAAGTTTCTCCCGAAAAAATTCAGACCCCAAAACCACTCCCTCCAGTCGATCTCAAGATAAAGGTCCTCTCCATGCCGAGGATTATTTTTATTTAATCACCCTTCCGATGATTGCCATCGGCAATGTGATCGCCACCGCCGGAATGCAGATCAGTGCTGCGCTCGCCCCACTTTTTACCAGCGTCGGAATTCTCTATGGGAGCGGTTTAGCGCTCCGAATGATTCTTGCTCTCGGAATCTGCGTGATTCCGCTACTTTTCTTTCATCAATTTGAACAGGTCTTTATTCACTATTTACATACCTTAGTCGGCGTGGCGCTCATTGCTCCGCTCTTTTATATCCTCTCCGCGATCGGATTTGTACTGGCAACTCAGACCTATGAAATCATTATCGAAAAACATCACCTCGCCTACACCCTCTACTCTCTTTTTGCACAGGTAGCCGATGAGACCATCGATCAAATGATCAATTTTACTGCCGGAGGGACCGACTACGGATCGATCAAAGAGACCTTGAAAAACATGCTCCACTATTTCGGGGCTTACCTTTGTGGCTCTCTCGTCGTCGCCTCCTTTGTCATTGGCGGAGTCACCCTCTCTGCTGCCTCCGTCTCACTTGCCCTTCGTTGGAATCAGGCCTTTGCGGACGAAGGACTCATTCGCGCTTTTGCCGGATTTTTCAGTCGAATCGAAGGAAGCTTTGCCCATGGTCTCAGCCAAGGAATGAACTCTGGTATGCAAGGGATGAACTCGCTGTTCGGCTCTCAAAAAACAAGTTCAGGAAAATAATAGTTCGTAAAAATAAAACGAACCTCACTCTATGAAAAGCAATTCCTTTGACTCTTTTCTCATTCAAAATGCACTGGTGCTCACGGAGTCCCTTCAAAAATGGCGACGGGATGAGCCGAACACCTCTCTTGAATCCTTGCTTATTGCTCACGCCGATGAAATTCGAGAGGATTTTTGGATTGAATCCTGCTCTCAATCCCTTGACCTTCCCGAATCCTTTCCTGTTACTGGGACGATTCCCTTAGCCCCACTCAGTTTTTTGCCTGAACTCCAAGAGTCTCAACTCGAACTAGGATTCGCCGTTCTACTCGAAAAACCGTTTTTCAGAATCGCCCTCCTCTCGATTCATCAAAAATCAAAAATTGAATCCCTCCTCAAACCGTGGACCGAAAACTCCGAGGTGCAGTGGTGCACCGTCACTCCCAAAACACTTCAGCGAGCTTTTCAAGGTCAACTCTCAACCACCCCCTTTCTCTCCGATCCATCCCTCAGCTCCCCTTTTCCAGAGCAATTTAAATTCTGGATTAAAAGTCCGACAAATGATCACGGAATCGTTTACGAAACCGCAACTCATCTTTGGATTCTCTCTCCCATGCCAATTTTAAAGATTCAAGCAAAGGTTCGCGAACTTTACGGAAAAACTCCTCATTTCTTTTTAGTTTCTGAAGAGGAATGGAGAGATCTCAAAAATCTTCCCGTCCTCCATCTCACCCCAGAATCGACCCCTCCCTCTCCCGTTGTCGAGGCATGGAAAACCAATTGGAGTGAGCCTCGCATCGAACGGGAATTCCTTGATGAATTACTGGAATTAGCCATTGATCGTGGCGCCAGCGATATTCATCTCGAACCAAAACGGGATTATGTTCGAGTTCGATTTCGAATTCATGGCGAATTAATCGTCCAACCCCCGATTCCGCTGAACCGATATCCCCTTGTTCTCCGACGTGCAAAGATTCTTTCTGGGATGAGACCCGACCTTGCTCCCTGCAATCAAGATGGAGCCTCCGACCGCACATCGGGAGGAAAACGCTACGACCAACGTTACTCGATCCTTCTCTTGAAAGAGGATCAGGAATGCTTGGTAATCCGAATATTTGCCTCCCTTCTTCCCACACTTGATCAACTCAATCTCGGAGCGAAAGAGCGAGAGACCCTCGATTGGTTTCTTCATTTAGAAAATGGACTCCTTGTCACCAGTGGCCCCACCGGCTCAGGAAAAACCACAACGCTTTACGCTTGTCTTGCCGCGCTCGATTCTCCCCAACGACGAATTGTCACCGTTGAACATCCAGTTGAAAAATACTTTGAGAACGCGACACAAGTCGATATTCGAGAGGGAAAACTCTCCTTTCCCAATGCCCTGCGCACGGTTCTTCGTCAAGATCCCGATGTCATTATGGTCGGAGAGATGAGAGATCTAGAAAGCGCAGAGATGGCTGTTCACGCCGCCCTCACCGGACATCTGGTTTTGACAACAACCCATGCCCTTGATTGCGTCGGAGTCCTCGAACGAATGAGCGGCTCCTTTAAACTCGATCGGGTCTCTCTCTGTTACTCCCTGAAACTTTCACTCGCGCAACGACTTATTTCTCTTCTCTGTCCTCATTGCAAAAATGAACGTCCGCCACTGGATTTAGAACTCCGACGCTTTGGCCTCCCTCGAACCGCCTCTCCGATGATCTGCGAAAGAGTCGGCTGTGAAAAATGTCATCAAACCGGAATTCAAGGAAGAGGAGTCGTTATGGAGATGATGCCTGTCGATGAGGCATTAATCGATCGACTCGAATCGCAAGCCCCCCTTCGAGAAATTCGCCAATGGAATCGCACCCGCGGATTTCGATCGATCCAAGATCAAGTCATCGATCTCTTCTACACAGGCCGCATCGACTCTTCTGAAGCCCGAAGTTTTTTAAATACCCTTCATTTGTAGTAACATTAACAACAAATAATTATAAAACAAAAAATTCTCGTATTTTTTCTCCATCCACTTTTCCGCGACTTGTCCTTGGAAAAAGAGCCAGATTTAAAACTTTCTTTGGAGTCTTCCAATCCGGAAGCCGACTCGCAATCCCCTTCATCACCCAAGAAATCGATTGATCCGTCTCCACCGCCGCAATCAAATGTTCGCGCCCTTTTTGTTCGACTACCCCTACCCACACCTCCCGAATTCCATGAATGCTCCTTAAAACCCCCTCAATTTCCGCTAAATCGATTTTCTTTCCCCCGACATTAATCATCGGTCGTACCCGTCCCATTAACACGAGCTCCCCCTTATGATTCCATTGCCCCAGATCGGCTACTTTAAAGAATTGAGATCGTCTGGCGACCGCAGGACTTTTCACAATAATTCGATTGTGACAATCGAATCGAATCTTAACCCCTTTCAACGGCTTCCCAATCGCCTCTCCTCGAGCTGTTGCGCTCCCCGTTCGATCGTAGGCAATCCCTCCCGTTTCCGTGGAACCGTAAAAATTATGGATCTTTTTTCCAAATTTTTTATAAAAGGAGGCCGCAACTGAAGGCTCCAACCGGGCTCCCGCAGAGACAATCGTTCTCAATGAGCCGAGTTTTTGGATCGATGGAGTTTCCAAAAGGGATTGAAGAACGACGGGAACCGTTGGAAAAAATGTAAGTTGATGCTTTTGAATCCAATCAGGGATTTCCGTCGGCACGAACGCCGAGGCCAAGGCCATGCAAGTCCCTTGAAGAATCAATGGCATCACTAAACTTCCCATCCCATATGAATGCCCTAACGGAATAAGCCCCAGTTGACGGTCACTCGGTCGGATTCCCATCGTTGAAAGAATTTGCTCTCCATCTTTCAAAAGATTCGTATGACTCCACGGAATTCGTTTCGGAACCCCTGTCGATCCAGAGGTCAGCTTTTCAAACGCAATCGAACTCTTAATTTCTCTTTGTTTTTGCAATGCAATGACTTTTTCCTTCTCCCATAAGAAATGAATTTCATGCTGTTGCGCAAGTTCTAAGCGCTGAGAAAAATTCAACATCGGATCAAGTGCCAAGGCAATTCCCCCTTTCATTTGAATCGCCAAAAAACGAACCAACCACTCCGAATCATTCGCTCCACCAAAGGCAATGCGTGCCCCTGGCTTAATCATCGAAAAATCGGTCGCCGCCTGACTCACTCGCTCCTGAAGCGCGGACAAGGTCCAATCCTTTCCAGAAGCCAGATCGATCACCCCTTTCCTTTGAGGCGTTCGCTTGACCTGTGACAACCAGACCTGAAAAACAGTCGAATTTGCAGACACTTTCAATCCCATACTTCTTACGCTTACTCTCTCTCTTTAAGACTCAAAATCAATCTATAAATCCGAGAATTTCCCACGGAGAAGATCGTGAGCTCTTTCCGAGGAGAGGTGAAACCGATCACCTTCAGAGAAGTTCGATCGTTTTTTGAAAATCCTTTTTTCAAAGAAACGGGAGAGATTCTCGGGAGACGGCAGCCGACGAAGGAGACGACGAAAGGAATGAGCTCACGATCCTCTCCCCCTCTGACGTTGCGGCGTCGCGGCGTGGCGTGAGAACTGTTTTAGTATTTCAATCCCCCTCTTCCATTTCCCCTAAGAAATTAAATTTGTTTTGAGCGGATAGGATGTCATGCTTTGTTTTTGAAAAAGAGATTCTTTTCCTCATTTCGTAAACCTCGTGTATGGATCCTCCTCTATTGGATCGCTTTCGGGATTCTATTCATTCCTTTGATCCTTTTGAATCACCTCCTCTTTTGCTTCTGTCTCTTTATTTTTTCGGGGGTTCTATTTTTTATCCCAACGCTCATCCCCAACGACTCTCTTTTTGGTCCGATCGTCACTGATTTTTCGACAAACCACAAAGAGGTCTGGTTAACCATCGATGATGGCCCAGACCCTCATGACACCCCGCAAATTCTTGATCTCCTTGATCAATACGAGGCGAAAGCCACCTTCTTTGTGATTGGAAAAAAAGCGCAACAATACCCGCATCTCCTGCAAGAGATCTTTCAAAGAGGGCACTCCATTGGCAATCATACTCACACTCACCCGGTTGCCTCCTTTTGGATCGCTTTTCCCCAACGACTTCGGAAAGAACTTCAATCGGCTCAGACCGCACTCACTCAAATTTCGGGGGGACCGGCTCCAAAGTTTTTCAGAGCCCCCGTTGGAATGATCAATTTTTTTCTCCACCCCATTCTCCAAGAACAAGCCCTCACTCTCGTCGGTTGGTCTACACGTGGTTTTGATACCGTCGGCAATAACCCTCATAAAATCGTGAATCGAATCTGGAAAAACCTCCGCCCCGGAGGAATTATTCTGCTCCATGAAGGAATTCATCCTAAAAAAAATACGTCAAATAATTGCCCTCAAGTTTTAAAGCGGCTCCTTCAAAAACTATCCGCAGAGCATTACAAATGCGTGATTCCATTAAAATCTCATTTGACGTAACCAGTTTATATGCTTTGATAGACTCATGAAAATGAATTCAATTCTCTTTCTTCTCCTTGCTCATCTATTTTGTTTTATATTCTCTGAGGCAGGGACTATTCGAGGTGATACAGGCACTTTACGACTTACTTGGGATGAATTTCGAACTGGAACACGCGATTGCGGCGGAATCACGATTAAAAAAGGTTTTTACGAACTCGACCAAAATGACGAATGGACCAAAGTTAAAATCAAATTTGATATCACCAATAAAACGGCAGACGACAAAAAAGTTAAATATATTATTTCTATTTTTGATAAATCTCAAAATCTAATTTACTCCGCGAATGATGATAAAGAATTAGGTGACTTTAAAACAGAAGATGCCTCTAGTCAGGCGAAGATCTCTTCAAAAGTAGTGTTCGACCCCGAAACTGTCTATATTCGAATTTGGTGGGAATAAAAAATAAGGCTCTATAAATATGAAAAAAATCATAATATCCTCACTGCTCATTGTATCCTTATTAGGATGCGCTCAAATAACTCAAAAAAAATCTTACGACAATAGCACTTCCTCGATTAAAAAAAATCCAGAAGATATTGAAATTATACCAGAAGAGCCGGATAGACCTTATGCTGTTATTGGGGCCATTGACGGAAGAGGGGCCTATTTTTCCGGCGATGCCGATCTTATCAAAACCATTCGCAATGCAGCCGCAGAAATGGGGGCTGATGCCGTTATTTTATCCGGAAAAACAAAAAAAGATTACGATTGGGGTCCTTTAGGCGGTGCTTACGCCTCTCGAAAAGCAACTGCAATTCGATGGACCGCTCCAGTGGGTGTAAAGCGCACTCCATCTTCTCCATCCGATAAAAATACCTCTCCTTCATCCAATAGCTCAGGCGGCCTTCCCACCCCCCAACCGATCAATTAAATCGAGCTATTTCGCTTGTTAAAATATTGCTCAATCAAAAATCGTTCCTCAATGAGAATCGTCGGTTCCGATCGAATCCAGATTCGATAGGCTCGACCGACGATTTTATCCGTTTGCCTTCCTTCAATCCAATACCCCAAAATCTCTCGATAGCTCTCGACTCGGCGATCACTTAAAAGCTCCCCGATCCCCCATTGCTTTTGTTGAAAGGCTTTCTGAATCTCCTGATCTAAAAGAGGTAATCGAACCCAACTCCGTGCCGTTACATACGATTTCTGTGAGCTCCTCCCTCGTAACTCGACCTCTCGGATGAGGACCGATTCATCGACAGAAAGCTTCAAATCAAACTTAAGATCGGAGTTTAACCTCTCCTTCTGATGTTTCTGAACCTGAACCTGAATCTCCTCCCCATAATAAGCCTCTAAAAATCGAGTTACCGTCCCATCAGAAACAAGGAGGGTTCGTAAAACGGATGGCAACTTCCGCCCCATTTTTCTCTCGATTTCTGAAACCTCTTTAAACCTCATTCGATTCAACCTACAAAAATTCAATCCGGCAGGAAGGATGAATATGACCCTCTTTAAACCAGTTCTTGAATTAGGAATTTAAAAAATGGAGGAAAATTCAATTCACTCGTTGTTTGAAAGCAAGACTTGATAAAGTTATTTGCCAGACGTATAAAGGTCGTTTTCAAGGGACACTCGACTTTGCTGGGTGCAAATGAGAGAATCACACGTTGTGATCCGCAGTGAGCGGCCATGTGACGCACCTCGTCCGGGAGGTTGAGAGCCTTGGTTCCTTCGTTCTCGATCTTGATGCGGATCTGCTGGAGAGCTACTTCGGCCTCTCTCTTGGTTTTGTAGAACTTCCGATGGCGTTTTCCGTGCAAACGAAGACCCGTGATGCAAAAGTTGTACGTCCGTGAGAACGGATACGGGACGATTTTTGGAACGGGCTTTGCCATAATCCCAAAAAATCACACGAGCTTTTAGCTGTCAATAATCGGTCAATGAACTGCAGAACGATGCGGTTCTTTGCGCTTCTTTTCAGAGGTAAAAAGGGAAAGTAGAACAGGGGATTCCAAGTCCCCTGCCTAATAAAGAATGCATCTCCTGCCGTTACACTGTTTTTCAGGATCACTCCATTTTGGGCATCCTCTTAAATCTAGCTCTGATATTAAAAAGCTTGTGCTGATTCCAAGTTGCCGGTCTGCAGGAAAGGGATTTCCAAGCGTTAGATAAAGTCGGGTTGGATGAGCGAAAGCTTTTGACGCCCACCACCATGTAAATGCTAATGCCTGCTTAGTGGCTGTATCAGGAATATTTAATGGACTCATTCCAAAGTGAGAGTATAAAAAATCTTCCGGATGATTTCCACTTTGTTGAAGATCCCAATACTTTGGGTCTTGGATGTACAAGTTTGGGTCCATTCTATCATTTGTTGCTTTAAGTTTAAAAAAGTTAATCCAAAATCTTACTGCAGCAAAAGCAGAAGCTCTTACTGCAACCCCGATTTCACCACAACCCCCTTGTCCTTCTTGTTTTGCCCAACTTGGCATAAGAGTCCACGCTCTTAAGCATCCATACATTGCTTTTATTCTTTCCTGACAAACATTTTTAGCGTTTTGGTCAAGTGGGGTTCCATTCCAAGTTGGATTTTCAAACTGGCTCATTCTATGGTGATACTTTGTTATCGGCAACTCGACAAGCTCTGACTACATTCCTATTTCGATGTCAATGTCTTATGATGAAGAAACAATAATAAAGCTTTGTGCAGAAAGAGGAGACGTCTGCAAAAAACTACAAGGCCTTATGGAAAAGCATATTATTCAGAGTGAATCTCTTAGTTGCACGAATACGAGCGAGTACATCAAATATGGAATAGGAAGAAGGCTAAGTATTTTAAAGCATTCTCTTAATACTATTTTTGATGTATTTTCTCCAACGGCTAAGTTTCCTTTAGAAACAAATGACCGAAATACCGCAGAGGTAGCTCTACATGCTTTCGTAATAAACATTTACGGTCTGTTTGATAACTGGGCATGGGCTTTTTTAAAAAGACACAAAATAGATTTAAGTCCGAGAGATGTTGGGATGTTTTCAAAAAAGACAAAAATCCATTTTCCATCTAAAATAAAATCCTATTTGGAATCAGATAAAATCAAAAGATGGTACAATGAATATCTTAAAAACTACCGTGATGCGGTGGCACATCGAATTCCTCTCTATATACCTCCATTTTATTCGTCTCCTAGCGACGGACTGCGTTATAATGAACTTGAGCGTGAGATGTTGGAGAGCTTGAAAGCGAATAACCTGCAGAGGTGCGAAGAGATTGAGAGAGAACAGGAAGCATTAACAAAACCCTGTTTTGCGTTTCTTCATTCTTTTTCCGAAGGGCAGTCTTTAAAGCCAGTAAGCCTTCATCCTCAACTTATTTGCGATGCTATGACTGTGCTTGAGTTTGGGGAAATCTTTTTGAAAAACTGGCATGAACGTGCAATCGTGCCTCCTAAAGAAACTTTGAGTGATTGGGAGATTTAATCTATCCGAGCTTTCCTCGAAAGTGGAGTTAATCGCAACGATCCGCACCTATTCCCATCTCCACCTGTCAATCAGCTGTCAATGAACTCGTTATCTCTCTGAATAAACGAGTGCTTGATAAACCCTCTCTTCCCTAGTAGAAAGAGGGTTTTCAGGGACTATAGCTCAATGGTTAGAGCAGGGGACTCATAATCCCTTGGTTCCGGGTTCGAGTCCCGGTGGTCCCAGTGCAACAGCCAATGACGCACGCCTGACTGATAAAGTAATGAACCCCGTCACAAAACCGAATAAAAAAATTGCTTTATATCGGCGGCATCACGAATCTCTCTTTTTTGAGGTATTTTATCCATGGATAACTCTACCATAGCCTTCAATCCAGTTTTTGCATTGGAAAATTCAAAAACTTGTTTTGGACGGATATAATCTCATCTTCCTTTTCAAACTTGCCATTCCCCCATTCCCAAGCGATAGTTTCCCTATGACTACTCCTTTATGGAAAAACGTTACTATTCTTCTCCTTTCTCTCTCGCTCTCGATCCCTCATCTCATCGCCTCCAACCTTCCTCAAGATTTTTGGGTTGCTGAGGGAGCTGAAATTAATCCCCATCCCCAACAAATCTGGGTCGATACTTTCTCCATAGAAACCGCTCGGGAGTCTATCGATAAAACCGGTCGTGAATATCATCTTTTTGAAACAGAAACCCCTCTTAAACTCCAAGAGACAACGATCAAATCACTGATGAAAATCGCCGCCAGTAAAGCCCTTTGGGCCACCGCAGTTCCTCAAGACATCTGGATCATCAAAGGCAACATTACTTACCTCGCAGACAGTGTCTCCGAACAAGGCTTTTGGCGCTCCATCACAAAACAGTTCAACTCCTCGCTCGGAATCCAACGAGTCCGGACTGAGGTTTTTGTCTATGACAGCAATCTTTCAAAGGAAAACTATGTCATCAAATTTGAGACCGGTTCCAATGGCGAAGAGGAATCGATGAATCTCCAAGATACCGCCCTCTTTATTCAAAAGACCCTCCAAAACTATCTTCTGACACTCAAAAAATAATGAAGCTCTCTTTTTTTGTTTTCATTCTGCTCTTTTCTCTCAGTAACGCTGAAGAAAAAGCGGAAATAAAAAAAGAGCACCTCCCCAAAGAACAAGGTCAAAAAGCCAATGGCTTTGACTCCGCTTTTGTCGATAAAACGAGTCAAAATAGTGCTTTTCAAAAAAAATCGGAATTGTTCAATAAAAAATTCGAAACTTCCTCCACCTCCTTTGGGAAATCGGCACGGGGATTTGATACAAAATTCGAATCCTCCTCTCTCTCCTCTTCTCTTAATAAATCCTATCCCATTGAATCAAAGGGTTATGCGGTCAAATCCTCCGATTTAGGAAAAGAGTCCACGCTTCAAAAAAAGAGCTCAGACCTTCTCGAAAAAGGATCTGCCGGTTTAGATAAAAAATTTGAAACAAAAGCCTATGAGGGACCCGAAACCCCCCAGGCTCAAAAAGAGATCCGAGAACTCCTCAAACAAAAAGGAGGGGATGGAAAGTCCGGAGATAAACCACTTTCAATCGAAGAGATCAAACAAATTGTCAATCGCGACAGTCATCTCGTTTCTCCGAACACCCCAACGGTTGAAGTCCCGAAAGAATCTGCTATCGATTCTAGAACTTCAAACCGATGAGCGAACAACCGACCAAAATCCGGCTCTCCAAAACAGTCCTTGGGGTGACTTTTGCTCATTTCGTTCTCCTTCTCCTCATCGGATTCTGGCCCGCTCGCAAAACTGAAATTCCTCCACAAATGACGATGATCGAAATGATCGATTCCGTCAGCACTATCCCCTCCTCGAAAGGTCCTGCCCCCGAGCCGAAAATAGCAACCGGACCCACGCTTGGAAATCCCGCAGAACCACCCCCCGCCGCCGCCAAAAATCCTCCCCTCTCTCTTCCCCCGCCCCCATCCTCTCCTCCGGTAGCAGAGCCAAAACAATCCCCTCTCCCCCCCCCTGTGGAAAAGTCACCAGAAAAACAGTCCGAACCCCCGACTGAAGAAGCCCCCCCTGTTGAATCTGAAAAAAAGGATGATTTTGCGATCAAGGATCCCAAAAACCAAAAAAAGAATCTTAAAAAGGAATCTCAAGAGATCTCAAAGCCCGTCGCAAAATCCTCAGAGCCCAAAAAAAGCGCGGTAAAAATTAATCTCAAGGAGGTCGTTCGCACTGGAGAGGAGGGAGTCAAATCTCAAACGAAACTATCCCCCTCCCCCTCCAATTCCAGCTTGCGCCCCTCCTCCTCTAAAAATAATTCCTTAGGAGAGAGTGCCTCTCCCTCTGAAATCACCTCCCGTCTCGGTTCCGCCCTCAGTAAATCGGGGACTGGAGGCGCCGTTCAAATTGGTCCCATCTCTTCCCCCGGAGGAGGAAGCGGCAACTTCGGAACTTATTATGATCTGATTCGGAAGCAGATGTTCAGCGCTTGGAATCGCCCCGTTCATCTCACTCAAAAAGATCTAAGTGCCTTAGTTAAAATTACCATTGAAAAGGATGGAAGAATCTCCAATGTCGCTCTCGTCTCCGGTTCTGGAATCAGAGACTTTGATGAAAGCATATTGGAGGCCGCTCGACGGGTTGGTAAAATCCGTGAGCCACTTCCAGAAGGACTCAACCATGAGATCACAATACGATTTAAACTCGATGACTAAAAAATTATATATAATTCTATTCTCGCTTCTCCTGAGCACAACCTTAACAAATCCACTTCAAGCGATTGAGGTTGAGGTTTCCGGAACTAAAAAAATAGCCGTTGAAATTACTTCCTTTCAAGGAACCGAGGCCGCACTACTTCAAAAAATTGTCACGGAAGATCTGCGACGAACTTTAATGATTGACCCCGTGACCTCTCAAGGAAGTTATTCTGTAACGGCCTCTTTTACGGGAGGCGCACTCGTTGGCAAACTATCGGATTCCACCCGCGGATCAGAGGTCTTTAATCGAAACTACTCCGGTGAAATGCGTAAGATGGCGCACGAATTTTCCGATGACATCTTAGAGGCCTTAACTCAGGTCAAAGGATTCTCCTCCAGTCGCATCGCCTTTATCTCCGGGACTCAAGGCGCAAAAGAACTCTATACGATGGATGTGGATGGAGCGAATATCAAACGACTCACCAGCGACAAATCGATCAGCGCCAATCCTGCCTGGAGTACTGATGGCTCCTCGATCGCTTACATGTCATATCGGAGCGGCTATCCCGATGTTTACGTGATTAAACTCGCCCAAGGAATCCGAACTCGAGTCGCCGGTTTTCCTGGAATTAACTCCGGTCCTGCCTTCGCTCCTGAAGGTCAACAATTAGCCCTCACTTTAAGCAAAGATGGAAACCCGGAAATCTACACCATCTCAATCTCGGGAGGAGCTCCCACTCGCTTGACTCGAACACGGGGAACAGAAACCTCTCCGAGTTGGTCTCCGGATGGCAAACAAATCGTCTATAACTCCGACGAGCGGGGCAGCACTCAACTCTTTACGATTTCCTCTTCGGGGGGGGAGCCGACAAAACTCAATACTCCCGGAAGCTATAGCGCCGAGCCGAGTTGGTCTCCTGACGGCAGTAAAATTGCTTACTCCGCTCGTACAGGAGGAGGATTTTGTATCTGGGTTTATGACCTGAGCACACGACTCGCTAAACAGGTCTCCGCCGGATTAGGAGAGGACCCCTGCTGGACCCGTAACTCTCGCCATCTTGTTTATTCGAAAGAAGGGTCGCTTTATCTCCTTGATACGGTCACAAAACAATCCGCTCGTTTGGACAATGGCTTGACCAATTGCACAGAACCTGCAATCTCCCGATAAATTTAGAACTCTAAAAATACCTATGAAAAAACTGACCTTACTCGCTCTTAGTCTCTCAATTTCTCTCCCCTGGATGCTCCTCACCACGGGTTGCGCTCCTGATGCCAAAAATCACGCTGGCGGTGCAGAGTCACTCGATAGCGGTCTCCCCTCAGAAAATATTGATCCGACCTCGATCCTCGGAGCTGACTCAGGAATCGCACAATCCTCTCGTCCCGATGGAATTAATCCCGAGACCGATGTGGATTATTCAATCTTAGCCTCTGAAACTGTTTATTTTAACTACGACAGCTTTAGCATCCGCTCCTCTGAGCGTGCAAAACTAGAGAAAATCGCAAAATGGTTAACCGACAACGCCGGAAAACGCCTGATGATCTCCGGCCATACCGACACCCGCGGAACTCTTGAATACAATCGTGGCCTCGGTGAACGCCGTGGCCTCGCCGTTCGCGAATATCTTGTCGGACTTGGCATCGCCCAAGATCGGATTTATACAATCTCCTACGGAGAAGAGCGCCCCGCAGATTCTGGCGACTCCGAGAATGCACACTCACTTAATCGACGTGCAGTCCCCGGCGTCATTACAAAATAAAATCACAAAAAAAAGACTACGGAGCGGTATTCGTCTCGATAAGGGGACTGACATCACGCTCTAACCTTTCTAACTCCTCTTTCTTTTCAGCGATTCTAAAATGCTTTAACTCAGCACTTAATCGGGAGAGCTCTGCCTCAAGCCGTTCGATCGTTCCCTGTTGATTCTCTAACTGCACCTGCGTCTTCAAAAATTGTTCATGAGAATCTTGACTTCGATTCACCAGGTAAACCCCAATCCCGATCATGATCAAAACTCCCACGATCATTGAGATCCCCTGTAATACAATCAAACCAGTCAACCAAGACTGTGACTGAGGATTTCCGGCTAAAATCGTCTGATGAAACGGAAGTTGAGGCTCTCGACTTAAAGTGTGCGGGGGGGGAAGTGGGGGGGGAGGAGTATATTCTGTTTCAACAACACACTGATTATCTTTGAAAGAAAGAATGATCTTGCCATCCCCTTTCACAACCGGTGTTTCCATGATCAATCCTAATACGATTACAAAATCACTTCAATCTTGAAAGCCAACCTTTCGTAATCGATCCTCCACGACTTATGCCGCACGAGCATGTCGATTGCTTTCAACAAAAGCGCCAACATCGATAATCAATCCTACTGTTCCATCCCCTAAAATTGCCGCCCCTGAAAGCATCTTATTGCTCTTGAACTGCTCATTTAAACTCTTGATCACAATTTCCTGTTTACCAATCAAATCATCAACTAATAAAGCTCTAACCTCGTGACCCGACTCAACAACAATAACGATTCCTTCAAATGGATCCTCCAATGTGGATTGAACCCCAAATCGATCGGCGACCCGAACAAGCGGTAAAAGATGTCCTCGAACATTGACCATCTCGCCTCGTTCGTGAACCGTCGAAATCATCTCCTTCGTCGGACGGAAGGACTCTCTGACCGAAAGCGTCGGAAGAATGAATTTCTGACCTCCGACCATAATCATCATCCCATCGATAATGGCTAAGGTCAGCGGGAGATAGATATAAAAGACGGCCCCTAAGCCAGGGGTCGATTCAATTTCAATCTTACCTCGAAGTTTTTCGATGTTCTTTTTAACAACATCCATTCCCACCCCTCGACCGGAAATATCCGTGATCACATCCGCCGTCGAAAATCCAGGAGCAAAAACTAATTGAAAAATTTCAGAGTCTGGTAAATCGGCATCTGGAGCAACAAGCCCTTTCTCAATTGCTTTAGCGAGAATTCGATCTTTGTTTAATCCTCCACCATCATCACGAACCTCAATGACGATGCTGCCTCCTTTATGATAGGCCATCAATTGCACGGTACCGCAACGAGCCTTTCCTCGTTTTTCGCGAACATCCGGCATCTCAACGCCATGATCGCAAGAGTTACGAATCATATGCATCAACGGATCGTTCAACTCCTCGCTGATCGTTCGATCGACCTCCGTATCTTCTCCCGACAAAATAAGATTGATCTCTTTTCCCTGTTTTGCCGCCGTGTCACGAACCACACGATTCATCTTTTGGAAAGTCGCTCGAATCGGCACCATTCGTAGGGACATCGCTGTCTTTTGAAGTTCCTTCGTAATCCGCGCCATTTGAGCGACGTTTCGAGTGAGCTTCAAGGAGGTAATCTGACGTAAATCATTATCTTGGGAGACTTGAGATTGAGCAATAACCAACTCTCCAACAAGATCGACCAAATTATCTAATTTAGAGGTCTCGATCTTAATAATCGACCCCTCCCCTGAAGGAGCCGAGGCCTTAACAGGAGCGGAGGCCTTTGCCGAGGCTGAGGCCTCCGGCTTTGGGGTGGATACAGAAGCTGCGGGCGCTACAGGAACGGTTTCCACTGGCTTTGCCACCGGAATATTAGCGACGGCGACAGGGACAGAGGCAGGGGCGACCGCAATAGGAGCAGGAGCAGAAGCAGGTGTGGAAGGAGCTGCGGGAGCCGCTCCCGGTATTCCGGATCCTGATTTCACCGCTGTGATCGCCGATTTTACACGGAAAACAAGTTCAGCCGTCGCCACGATAATCGGGCGATTCGACTCCCCTTTATACACGATCGGCTCCAAGAGCGTGACCATTTCACGAAGCGTGTCAGCCCCTGTTAAAATCAAATTAATAACATCAGAGTTAATCACCATCTGCTTTGTGCGAGCCAGATCCAATAGCGATTCCAATTCGTGAGCCAATTTATTCATCGGAACCAAATTCAAAAATCCAGATCCCCCTTTAAAACTATGGAAAGCACGAAACGTGGTATTTAACACATCCTCATCGCTCGGATTCTCCTCAAGCACCAAAATCCCTTGTTCCACATTTTGTAAATGCTCTTTTGACTCATTAATAAACTCTTTCAAGAGCTCTAAATCATCCATGTTTAATTCCAGAGGAATCTCATCCCCACGCACAATCTCAGGAAGTCCAGCCTCCGAAGCGACGGGAGCCGACTCCACAGCAGGAGCGACCGATTCCATCGGCGCCGCTGCCCCCGAAGAAACCGCGGAGGTCGCCGTGGAACTACCGCCCCCCCCAGATTCCCGCATTGCACGAATATCTTCGTAATATTTTCTAATTTTTCCTAGAGATTCAGCGGTATATTTGTGACCTGCGATCATTAAATCTTCAACATAGATCGCCGCCGCATCCGAAAGATCCTTGAGAGCTCCGTAACCGGCATCTTTAGCTGCTTTTTCAGAAATATTCGCAAAAAGATCTCGAATCGGGAATTGCCCACGATCATCCCCCTCCTTACTAAATGAAATTTCCATGTGGAGTTGCTCAATCCATTGGTCGAGCTTCGAGAGATCATTCGTATCCATTTTTACCTCTTTTTTAAAGAATGTATGTAAAAATAGAGGATCATTTTCCACTCAGCAAGCCCTAAAGTAAGAGTTTTAACATTAGCGATTAGTGTCACTAAAACAAAAAAACTTAAATACATTGTCTCACGCAACGACGCGACGACGCAACGTTAAATCCCTACTCCCCCCTCGTTCTGACCACGGCTCTTGCAAGCCTCCTCCCTATTTTTAAAAAGTTCTCGAAAACGAGCTTTCGATCTCTTTTTAAAAACAGGAATCTATCGCTTACGCTCTTGGGGTCAGAACTTTCCCCCCTTCATACAAAAATAATCCGGGAATTTCTCACTGAGAGGATCGTGAGCTCTTTCCAAGGAGAGGTGAAACCGATCCCCTAAAGAGAAACTTGATCGTTTTTTGAAAATCCTTTTTTCAAAGAAACGAGAGAGTTTCTCTTTAGGCGGCAGCCGACGAAGGAGGCGCCGATAGGAAAGAGCTCACGATCCTCTCTCTCTGACGTTGCGGCGTAGCGGCGTTGCGCGAGAACTGCTTTAGAATTTCAATCCCCCACCTCTAATCGCCTCCACTCCACCTTCCAATCCAAAGAATCCCCCAATAAGCGACCTAACCTTCCCTCCCTTTCCCGATCATCCACCACAATATTTTTCATCCCAAGCGACTAGAAGTCCCCCACCTCAGTCGTCAATGAAGGAAAATAAAGAACACTGTTATTCTTCTCTCCCCGAGTTAAACCCAAAATAGTCTTTAAACCCTCCTTTAAAAAATCGCTTTGGATTTTTTAAAGAAAGACTTGTCCTTCCCCCTCCCCTTGTCTAGAACACAGCTCCCTTTGATGAAGGTGTCTTCATTAAGAAGGGGAGAAAACCATTAACTTTCGCTTCTGGCGAACCCATTTGTATGCAAGTAGATAAATTAAGAAATATTGCGATTATCGCCCACGTTGATCATGGAAAAACAACGCTCGTCGATCAACTTCTCCGTCAATCCGGAACCTTCCGCGCGAATCAAGCGGTGTCAGAACGCGTCATGGATTCAATGGATCTTGAAAAAGAACGCGGAATCACAATCAAAGCTAAAAACGCCGCTTTCGACTACAAAGATTATCACGTCAACATCGTTGACACCCCAGGTCACGCCGATTTCGGGGGTGAAGTGGAGCGAAGTCTCAAGATGGTCGATGGAGTTCTTCTCGTCGTCGATGCTTTTGACGGCCCTCAAGCCCAAACGAAATTCGTTCTCCGTAAAGCCCTTCAGGTCGGCGTTAAACCGATGGTGGTCATCAATAAAATCGATCGCGAGAATGCCCGTCCTCACAAAGTCCTCGACATGATTTTTGAACTCTTTCTTGAGCTCAATGCCAACGATGAGCAACTCGATTTCGTCACGATTTACTGCTCTGCAAAACAAGGTTTTGCCGTTAAGGAATGGAAAGGAGAACTCACCGATGAAATCCGGAATGCAGGAATGACCGATCTTTTTGATGCGATCATTCAAACAGTTCCACCGCCAGTCGCCGATCCTTCTAAATATTTTGAAATGCTCGTCGCCAACTTAGACTATAGTGATTACGTCGGACGAATCGCCTACGGAAAAATTTATGGAGGGGGAGTTAAAGTCGGCGATAAAGTCGTCTGTCTCGGACCTGAGGGTAAAAAACTCAAGGGAACCGTCACCATGCTTTACTCTCACTTAGGCTTACAAAAAATCGAGATCAAAGAGGCTGGCGCGGGCGATATCGTCGGACTTGCAGGAATCGAAGAGGTCTTCATTGGTGAAACAATCACCGATCTCGACGATCGCGCTCCACTCCCTTTCCTTGAAATTGATCCGCCAACGATCAAGATGCAATTTTTGGTGAACGACTCCCCCCTCGCCGGTCGAGAGGGAAAACTCGTCACCGCTCGACATATTCGAGATCGTTTAACGCGGGAACTTCGAACCAACGTCAGTCTTCGTGTCAGTGATACCGATGTCGCCAGTGTCTTTGATGTCAGTGGCCGCGGAGCAATGCAAATTTCAGTCCTCCTCGAGCAAATGCGCCGCGAAGGATTTGAGGTGATGGTCTCCCGCCCAGAAGTAATCTATAAAAAAGATGCAGAGGGAAATTGGCTCGAACCGATCGAGAGTCTCTATCTCGAGGTTCCGACCGATGCTTTAGGAGATGTCTTACAAAATCTCGCCTCTCGCAAAGCAGAGATCATTAACATGGTCCATCTTCCGACAACCGTGAATCTCGAGGCGGTCATTCCGACCCGTGGTTTAATCGGTTTTGAAACCGATCTCATGACCTTAACAAAGGGCTCTGGAGTTGCCAGTCACTTATTCAAAGAATACGGTCCAAAACGAGGGGAAGTCACCACGCGTAATAACGGGGTCTTGATTTCAATGGATGGAGGCAATGCAACCACCTACTCCCTCACCAACACCCAAGAACGCGGAATTCTCTTCGTCGAGGCGGGAGATGACGTTTACGAAGGAATGATCGTCGGACAAAATGCACGTCCCGAAGATATTCAAGTCAATCCTTGTAAAGAAAAGCATTTAACGAATATGCGTTCTCAAGGAGATGGGAAAGGGGTCTCCCTCGCTCCTGCTTTAAAATTCTCCCTCGAACGGGCTTTAGAATATATCGCCGGAGATGAATATGTTGAGGTGACTCCAAAATCATTCCGTCTTCGTAAAAAATATTTAACGACGACAGAACGCCGTAAACATGGAGGCAAGGTCTAAATTGCATTGACCCCACCGTCCTATTTCTTATTCTCACCCCACTTTTAACATTAACGAGGAGTAGATAAGATTATGACAAAAATTGCGATTAACGGTTTCGGACGAATTGGCCGCTTGGTATTTCGTGCTATTGTAGAACAAGATTTACTTGGAAAAAAAGTGAATGTCGTTGCCGTCAACGATCTCGTTCCTGCCGATAATCTCGCTTATCTCCTCAAGTACGATTCCACTCAAGGAAAATTTAAAGGGACAGTCACCAGCGAAAAGTCCTCTCCTTCACTCGCCGAAGATGACATCCTCGTCGTCAACGGCCACAAAATCAAAGTTCTCGGAGTCAAAGAGGGTCCTGCCGCTTGTCCATGGAAAGATCTCGGGGTTGAACTCGTCATCGAATCCACAGGCCTCTTCACCGAAGCGGAAAAGGCTCGGGGACATATCACCGCAGGCGCAAAAAAAGTGATCATCAGCGCTCCTGGAAAGGGAGAGGATATCACCGTGGTCGTCGGCGTGAATCATGAGAAATACGAAACCTCCAAGCACACCATTATCTCGAATGCCTCCTGTACGACCAACTGTCTCGCCCCTGTCGTTCATGTTCTCCTCAAAGAGGGAATTGGAATCGAGGAAGGTCTAATGACGACGGTTCACAGTTACACCGCCACTCAAAAAACAGTCGATGCTCCTTCCAAAAAAGATTGGAAAGGGGGACGCTCTGCGGGCATTAACATTATCCCCTCCACCACGGGGGCCGCAAAAGCAGTGGCTTTAGTTTGTCCTGAGGTCAAAGGAAAACTCACCGGAATGTCCTTCCGAGTTCCAACGCCCACTGTATCTGTCGTTGATCTCACGGTTCGAACAACCAAGGAAACCAGTTACAAAGAGATCTGTGCCTTGATGAAAAAAGCAAGCGAGACCTATCTCAAAGGAATCCTTGGATATACGGAAGATGAAGTGGTCTCCTCCGATTTCATTCACGATACCCGCTCTAGTATCTTTGATGCCGGATCGGGAATCGAACTCCACGGTCGTTTCTTTAAGCTCGTCTGTTGGTATGATAACGAATGGGGTTATTCCAATCGTTGTGTCGATTTACTCAAGCATATCATCCCGACCCTTTAATCGATCCCTCACAAGCCTATCTAATCCTATCTATGCCTAAACTGACTCTCCGAGATCTCTCTCTTGATAACCAACGGGTGCTCATGCGGGTTGATTATAATGTCCCTCTTGACGATAAAGCAGAGGGCATGGTGATTACCGATGATACGCGCATTAAAGAGACGCTACCGACCTTGAAATATCTTCAAGAAAAGGGAGCCAAGATCATTCTGATGAGTCATTTGGGTCGTCCTAAAGGACAACGGGATCCGAAACAAAGTCTCGCTCCTGTCGCAAAACGCTTGAGCGAGCTTCTCGATCGTCCTGTTGCCTTTGCTCACGATTGCATCGGATCAGAAACCGAGTCGATGACGCGCTCTTTAAAAAAAGGGGAGATTCTTCTCCTTGAAAATCTTCGCTATCACAACGAAGAGGAGCAAAACGATAAAACCTTTGCTGAATCACTCTCGAAGTTAGCCGATATTTATGTGAACGATGCCTTTGGTGCCGCTCATCGCGCTCATGCTTCAACAGAGGGGATCACTCATTTTGTCACCAAAAAAGCGATCGGATTTCTAATGGAGAAAGAGCTTCAGTTCCTCGGAGAGGAGTTGAATAAAGCTCAAAAACCGTTTGTCGTGATCATCGGAGGCGCCAAGGTCTCTGATAAAATTAAGGTCATCGATAAAATGATCGATAAAGCCACAACGATCATTATTGGCGGCGGAATGGCTTACACCTTCGGACTCGCACTCGGTCGAAAAATCGGAAACTCCCTCTGTGAACCGGATAAGGTCGATACGGCGAAAGCCGCTCTCGAAAAAGCAAAAGCACGCGGCGTCAAGCTCCTCCTTCCGATTGATAACTTCATCGTCGAAATACTCGACTTTAAAGCAAAGACCGTCTCCCCTGGAAAATATGTCGGTGCCGATCTCATTCCGGAGGGCTGGCAAGGGGTCGATATCGGACCCGAAACAATCCGACTCTACTCTGAGGAGATCGCCTCGGCTAAAACCGTTCTCTGGAACGGCCCCATGGGGGTCTTCGAGATTAAGGAATGCTCGAAAGGAACCTACGCCATTGCGGAGGTCATCGCAAAAAATAAAGCCTGCCTGAGTATCATTGGTGGAGGCGACTCTGTGAAAGCGATCAAAAAAAGCGGATTCTCCGATGAAGTCTCTTTCATCTCCACAGGAGGGGGAGCCTCTCTCGAATTCCTCGAAAACGGCACGCTTCCTGGGGTTGAATGTCTCCCGAATTTATGAACTATCGCCGTAAAATCATCGCGGGGAACTGGAAGATGCACAAAACCGCTTCCGAATCGAAAACCTTGGTTCAAGATATCCTCACCGAACTTAAGGATTGGAACGACGGAGATGTCGTTCTCTGTGTCCCTTTTACCTCTCTTGCGATTGCAGGGTCGATTTTAGAAAGCCAAACGATCGTCGAACTCGGAGCGCAAAACCTCCATCAAGCACCCCAAGGAGCCTTTACCGGAGAGATCTCTGCGGGAATGCTTCGCGATCTTTTTGTCCGTTATGTGATCATCGGTCACTCCGAACGTCGCCAATACTTCAGGGAGACCAATGCTTTAATTAATCAAAAAATTAAAACGGCTATAACCTCGACTCTCAAACCGATTGTTTGTTACGGAGAAACACTCCAAGAGCGAGAGGGCAATCAATGGAGGTCGGTGTTAGAGACTCAAATTAAAGAGGGTCTCGCAAACTTTACTGAAGCAGAGATGGAAACGGTGACGCTTGCCTACGAACCGGTTTGGGCAATCGGCACCAGTAAAACCGCCTCTCCGGCTCAAGCTCAAGAGGCTCATGCCTTTTCGCGCTCCATTTTAAATCAACTCTTTGGTAAGACGGTCGCCGAGAAAACTCGAATTCAATACGGGGGCAGCGTCAAGCCCGACAATGCTCAAGAGCTGCTTCAACAAGAGGACATTGATGGGGCCCTCGTCGGCGGAGCGAGCCTCGAAGCCCGCTCCTTTGCGACCCTTGTTAAAAAGGGTTGCCAACCGCTCTCTTAACCGTAGATTCCCGTTTCTCTAAAAATTATCGAAAGCGGAATATGTTAACAGCCATTATTGTCATCCTCAGTATTATTAATGTCATCTCATGCATCTTGATGGTTCTCATCGTCCTCATGCAACGGAGTAAAAATGATGGAATCGGAGCCTCCTTCGGAGGAGGAATCACCGACTCGATGTTCGGAGCACAAACCTCCAACGTCCTTGTAAAAGCGACCTCGGTCTTAGCGATCGCCTTCTTGCTCTCCGCCACATTGCTCGCCTCTTCTCTCGCTTATAAAAACAAACAAAAATCACTCGTCCAAGAGGAACTTCAAGCCACTGAACCCGCTGCGCAAACTCCGGCAATCACACCCCTTCCAACGACTCCTTCCGTGCCAACGCCTTCGCCAACGGCTCCGGCGGTCACTGAGCCCTCACCCTCACCTTCCTCCCCTGCTAAGAAATAAAGAGCTCCCTTAATTCATTGTCCTTTTGTTATGCTAAATCTGATTAAATGGTGGGAGTTCGAATGGGATCTCAAAACACTTCCCGCTTTTGATGCTAAACTCGCCAATCGCCTTCACCTCGAAGTCCTTGGCATTGCCGACTCCAAGGCGGTTGAACTGATGATGCATCGTTCGCTCTCCAGTGAAAATGGCTGGAGTGCTTTCATCGATCAACGAATGAACCTCATTTCAACGGCGATCCATCAATACGTCCCTCGAAACGAAGTGACGATGCTCGCCATCCGTGATGGAACCCGAGTCATCGCCTCCGCACTCGTTTGTGAGAAAAAGGAACTTTTCCTTCCGCTCGTCGCTGGCGTTTACGTCTCGCTGGAATATCGTTGCAATGGTCTGGGGACCGCCCTTCTTTACGCCGCTCTTGCCTATCTCAAGGACAAAGGGGTCGAAAAGGCACAAGTGGTTACACGAGCCAATCTTCCTAGCGCGAAATACCTTTATCCCAAATTTAATTCCACCAAAAAAGTAGTCGAGCATCTCCATCAAGAGGATCTCACTCCTCCCATTCAATAAACACAGATTCGTCATTAGAAATTCATTTCTAATGCAATGCAATAGAAAGTGAATAATACAAATACCTGATTTCACAATGACTTCTAAATAATTAAAAGCAAAGTGAAGTCAGCTCATTCTTTCACCAAAAGGGTGAAATAAAATCGATCCAAATCTCTCTCAAGAAAGCATGGAGGCATGAAATGAAAAACAGAATGAATTCTGATGAAAATCGGAATCTGAATCAC
>CAMCYL010000039.1 GCA_945883905.1 Akkermansia muciniphila
TAATTAGCTCAAACACTGTAAACTTCAAATTTCCGTACAACGGCAATCAAAATGCTACTCTGAAACTCAGGAATCATCCCCGATTTGGGAAAGATGTTATTTTTTCTATCGAAAAAGGACAGATACTATCCACTAATCTTGATGGAAGCATATCTGTTCTTGTAAGATTTGATGACGAAGCACCCAAGACTTTCTCCGCAAATCCATCAGAAGACAGAAGTGATAATATTATTTTTATTCGAAACTATGAAGATTTTTTAAACAAACTTATCAAGGCAAAGCGGCTGAGAATTTCAATGAGTATTTATCAAGAAGGATCTCCTGTTTTTGAATTTGATGTCAGTAAATTCGAGCAAAATAGGTATAAGCCCAAAGAATAGTCCTCAAAACTTTAATGCTAAATTTTTGATCTGCTTAACGATAAAAAACTTCCATACAATCAAGGAATGAAGATTTCCAATGTTCATCATCTTCAAATGGGACTGGCTGCATGACTTCGATGAGTTCAGGATTTTTTTTTCGTTGTTTTAAAAACTTTGATGGTACGTATTTAAAATTCCTCCAATTCTGCGTGGAGGGCTCCATACAAACAGCTAAAACATCGAAATCGGAAAAGGAATATGGTCTTGTGTCTATTCCATGTTTTTTTCCAGTCCGAGTTTTTTGAACTTCGACAATTGCTTTTCCATCCTTTATTTTAGGAACACCTGCTTCTTTCCGTTGAAGTTTAATTTGAATTTTAACGATCTGTCCGCAAACAGTTTTTCCATTGATGATTGTTTCAGTCGGTTTTTTTTGGAGTTTTGCATCCCAAGTTTGGTCATTTGCGTCTTCCTCTACGACTTTCCATCCCTCGATGTATGGCGCAATCGACTTAATAAAAATTGCTTCAGCAATAATGCCTCTTATTCCTCTTATAGTTATGTCGGCTGAACGATCAAGCGCAGATAGAATAACTTCCGCTTCAACTCCGATCCTTTTTTCAAAAGGATGAGGGACTTTTGAACGAACAATATTTAAGATTTCCTTAAGTTGCTCATCCGAAAAAGTGTCTAACGTATTTTTAAATTGATCAAACATTAACCTGACTTTCTCCCTACAGGGAATTTAACTAAATCTAAAAGAGCTTTTTTGAGAACCAATTTTGATTTCCCAAAATTAAGCGTTGGGAGTTTATGCCTCGATACCAAGCCCGTAATTGCTTGCCTCGAAATTCCTCGTAAGCGACTTGCCTCAGCAAATGTAATCCAATCGCTAGGGGCAATTTTATATGTTGACGTTGTCAATGTATTTTGGTTAGGTTCTTTTGCGGCTTGGGATTTATCAAATAAATTTGATGTTTGCCCTTCTGCCTTCACAAACTATAACCTACAAAGAGACGAACCTTCATGATAAAATTAAAGCAACCAAAATTCTCTGAACAATCCTTATCTTTTACAAAGCCGAGTTTTGTCAGGGAACTGATTGCTAAAACTAAACCTCAATACAGTACAGACTGGGGTTCAGCATATTGTGGAGATTCATTGGATTTGTTAAAAAAAATACCCTCTAATTCAATAAACCTCGTTTTAACATCTCCACCATATGCCTTACATTTTAAAAAGGCTTACGGAAATGTTTCAAAAGGGGAATATGTTGAATGGTTCTTGCCTTTCGCTAGAGAAATTTTTCGTATTCTAAAAGAGGATGGCAGTTTTGTTTTAAACATTGGTGGTTCGTACAATCAGGGAGAGCCAACACGATCAATTTACCATTTTAAACTCATGGTTGCTTTAGTGGAGGAAATTAAGTTCAAACTAGCGCAGGAGTGTTTTTGGTATAATCCAGCAAAGCTACCAGTTCCCGCCGAGTGGGTTACCGTGAAGCGAGTCCGAGTGAAGGACTCAGTTGAATATGTTTGGTGGTTTTCTAAAACAAAAAGCCCTAAAGCCACTAATCGAAATGTATTGCGACCTTATGGCAAAGACATGCTTCGCTTGAGTCAAAGAGGAGTGAAAGAAACTGTTAGACCTAGTGGACACTCAATTAATTCTTCATTTGATAAAATTCACAACGGTGGATCAATTCCTCCAAATATTGTGGAGGACTATCCTGACGATCTGCTTAAATTCGGAAATAACTGTGCAAATGACAGGTATACCACTGAGTGTAAAAAAGCGGGGATAAAGGTTCACCCAGCAAGATTTCCTTCAGCTTTGCCAGAATTTTTTATTAAACTTCTAACTGAAGAAAACGACATTGTTCTTGATCCATTTGCAGGATCAAATACTACTGGCTCTGTAGCTCAAAATTTAGAACGCCAGTGGATAAGTATCGACAACTCGGAAGAGTATCTTGAGGCGAGCAAATACAGATTTCTTGAGAAGCATTCAGTTTAATTTGAAAGAGTTGACCTTCTCATGTAAGGGGCGGTTCTCGTAAAGATGGAACATATTTTCGTAGTCATTATAGAGCAAAACCTTAAAATTATAATTGGACCATCAGTTCAATAATAGAATTGATAGCGGATAAAAGTTTAGTGCTAAACTTTTGATCCGCTTCACATACCGAGTCCCAAGGAAAGTCTGATTTCATGATAGGATTCAGAATTTCCCCAAATAGAAAGCACTCGGAGACCTCAAGAATAACTTTTTGCGCTTATATGGACTTATTGAGAGCTTTAGCGCCCCGCTTTAAGAGGATTTGACTTATTTATCGGCAAAAATCGTTTCTAGAGTGGTTTTTGTGCGAAATTCACGACTTTAAAAAGCTCTCTAACTTCGATTCTCTGCCTCCGAAAGCACCTCTTATCCTCTCGCAAAATTAGTAAGCAAGAATTTAGTGCTAAACTATATTCAGGTCACTTCCTTAGTTTTGCGAACAGAGGGAGATTGTAAAAATGCTTTTAACGACTGGTTTTCCTAGGAAATCTCATATCAACTTCTTGCCATGTTTGGTTTTAGAAGCAAGATTCTTAAATGCGGATTATCCTTTTCTTTCTTGCTCTAAGCGTTGCTTTACTTGCTGATTTTACAGGCAAAGTCATTGGTATTTTAGACGGCGACACGATCAAAGTGCTGACCGATTCAAAGGAGACGATCAAAATCAGGCTTTATGGGATTGACTGTCCTGAGTCAAAACAAGCATTTGGGACTGTCGCCAAGAAATTTACGGGCGATGAGGTATTTGGGAAAGAGGTCACGGTTAAGGTAATGGCAAAAGACCGTTACGGGCGAGCCGTGGCAATGATTTATCATGATGGCGGCAAATGCCTCAATTATGAGATTGTTCAAGCTGGTCTAGGCTGGTGTTACCATCAATACAACAAAGACCCCAAGATCGAAGAGCTAGAGGGCAAAGCGAGGTCTTTAAAGGTTGGCTTATGGAAAGATCCTGCTCCAATAGCTCCTTGGGAGTTTAGGAAGAAGAAATTGACGGGTAATTTTTGAACTTCAAGATTTGAGTCGTGAAAACTTTTTTTGCTGCTACTCATATTTGTAGGCACGGCGTTTACAGTGACCTGTACAAGAGCCAAGGACTGACAAAGCGTGTAAATTGCAATTACTGTAAGCACTGCACCAAGGCGGACGGAAGCTGTAGGGTGAAGGATAGGTTGTGATAAAATTATGGATCAAGATATTAAAAGTGAATCAAAGTATAAGTGGATTATTGATAGTTTCGGATTATTGATTGCCTCCGCTGTTTGCTACTACTTGGTCTTTTCTTATGAAAGTGGTTATTGTTCTGTCTTTAATATTCCATCCAGTTTTATAGTTATCGACCTCACTAAAGTTTTAATTTGGACAACGGCATTATTCGCTTTTTTCACATTGTTGGTAATGGCGTTGGATAGCTTTGTAGATATTTTGACCCCTAAAGAGGGGGTCAATAAGTTTCATTATATTTTAAATGCATATCTTCCTCTATTATGTCCGCTCTTAGTTCTTGCGTGTGCAACAGAAAAATTTTGGTCAAGATATTGGGTGTTTCTTGTCGGGATTTTAATTTATACAATTTTCGACGTTGTAACGGCATTGTTTTTAAAAAAAGATATTCCTTTTTCTCAAAAATTATTGGGATTGGATGTGTTTATTCGCGGAAATGTTTTTCTTTCAATTATTAAAAATCGATTTGGTATTAGTGTACTCAAAATAGTATTAATAGGTTTTTATCTCAAGGTAGTATCATTTTCATTAGGTGAAAGTGAGGCAATGAGACAGCAAAAATTTCTAATTCCAAATAATCAACCAAATGCAGTTGTTGCTAAAATTTATGGTGATTCACTTATCTGCGTTGGAGTGGATTTTTCCTCTAAAAAACCTACCAATGAAATATATCTTATTAAAAAATCTTCAGACATTCCACTTAAACTGGAATTTAAAGAGATTGGCAGATTGAGCTTTGATAAAAAATAACATGCTCTTCCTCCGTTGGATCTACACCGCCCCCGATGGCAACGAGTATCCTATCGACGTATTCAATGACGGGACTTGTCGGCTCTATGACCTTGAGAAGCGAAGGAACGACACCAAGGGAACGAAAGACCCGATTCCCGTTCATTTCTCGGATAAGTTGGATGATCTAGCGTTCGTGCCTCAAGAGGAATTGTATAGGTACTCTGTGACATTCCAAGCCTCGCCCCTGCTCCTAGCAAAGCTCAGGGAAGCAAAGGATACGCTTTCAAAGCCTGTTCAGTGTGCAGAATTGGAGATTGAGCAAGGGAGAGTGATTGATAGGATGTTTTGGGAGATAATTAATGAAATCCCTTAGTTTAAATATTGATCTTATAGGCGATACCTTATCAAATTGTCAGGAAGTGTGTGCAGGGGTTAAATTGAATCGTAATGATGGTATTATACCGAGAGGTCTTATTTTTGAATCAGAGAATCGCAATAATATAAAAAAAGTCGTAATTGTTTGCGGTCTTAATCCTGGAATAGCTTCCAAGGACGAAATGGAGTATTTAAAATATAATTTATTCTTTAAAGGATTTAAAGATTATTGGAGAGAAAATCTTTCTGGGAAAGGCGGACAAACTAGCTGCCAATATTACACAAGGATGAGAAACTTTATTGATTCCATCAAAAGTTTAAAAGGAAGTCTGATTCTTTGGACTGACGTAGCGAAATGTCAAAAAGAGAAAGAGAAAAAGAAATTTAGTTTTTATCAATACCCAGAAACTTGCTCAAAATGCGCATCTTTTTATCTAAAAAAAGAAGTAGAGGCTATTTGCCAAGAGAAGGTATTTATTGCTTTGGGACGTGAGGTTTACCAAATGCTTTGCTTACTTTACCCAACAGATAAAATTATCGGAATTTATCATCCTACAGGGAGTCGAGGTCTAGATAGTTTTATTAAGTACTTCGAAGATAGTGAAGACAGAGTTCATAAACGTTCTTTGAAGAAGGCCATTCAACAGGACTTACCGAAGTTTTTAAAGAGTCAGTCTTGTAATCATAAATTCTTCAGCGTTAGAATGAGTGATGTTTAAAAAGTCCAATGATAGTTAATCATTTCAATGAGCGTCGAATATCCTCTTCCCAAACAATCCGAGCTTCACCGATTCACGATCAAAGAATGGGCAAAGAAAATTGGTAAACCCTATTCTAGCCTGTATGCTTATATCCATACAAAGGGATGGAAAACGTCAGATTATTTTAAGAGACCTGCATCCCCGTTAAAGATCGATTACCCGTTACCTCAGGAAAATGAAATCGGCAAATACCCCCGTCGTGAGTGGGCGAGGCTCAAGGGCATTAAAGTCGTCAATTTCCTCGTTTGGCTGGATTATCGTCCTGAACTCAAGAAACTCTTTAAAAATCGTCCAAAGGTCATTTGTGAGCTACCAAAAGGCAAGCAGATCAAGACCATGACGGCTGGACGGTGGGCAACGTCTAAAGGGTATTATGCATCCTCTCTTGTCGCATGGATGAAGGTTAGAGGATTAAAAGTTAAGGATTACTTCATCGATAAGAAGACCGCCATAACCAAGGTCATCTTACCCAAGGGAAGGGATTTAAAGCGTTTCTCGGTTCCTGAGTGGACAAAGAGGCTCGAACTTCATGAGAAGTCGGTTTACTCTTATTTGAGAGTAAATGGCTTGAAGGTTGAGGATTATTTTAAGAGGATGAGGGGAAGAAAATGAGGAAAATAATTGAAAATATCGATTTTCATGTGTTCGCAATAGGATTACTTAGTATGTTGGTCTGGGGAGCAATGATGAGCGCTATTTCCTATGCTCCTTCTTTTAGCTTTAAATTTCCCTCGTCATTTATTTTTGCATCGATTCCATTGTTTTTGAGTATGCTTCCGACTATTTTAGTTCGCTCGAATGATAGAAGGAGACAAAAAAGGGAGTGCCTGTGGTACATTATTTCTAATTTGTTAATAATGGCGGTTTTTTCATTATTGATAACGTGCTACTTTTTCTTTCTCATTTCAAATAGGATTCCTCAACTTCATCCTTGATCGAGAAATGTATTGCCGTAATGAACCTCCACAAACACCTCATTAAACGCACTTCCTTCACGGTCGAGATCGTGGGGGATGATATGGAGTTTAATCAGATTAATGAGTTTGTAGCGACTATGACCTCTAAAAGAATGGGGGTGAATATCGGGGAGAATAAGCTCCCCATGAAGCTCGATCCCTCAAAGCACATTCCCTTTCTCGAAAAAGCCCTTGATGACATCCAAGCGCAAGAAGACAAAGAAGGACGTAACTTTACCGAGGAGCCTGAGATAATGTCCGTTCCCGAAAGGTCTTTGCTCATACAAGATGGAATTACTGACAAGAAAGTAAGAGTCATTACCTTCCTCGCCATCACCAAACATCAAGAAGATGAATATTTTTCGAGCATTAGAGGTTATTTGCCCGATGATCCCACACTTACCTCAGCTTTTATTCAAAGCGTTTTTGGGACTTTGAGGGCACTTGAGTCCCCCTGACTCATGGAGAGAATAATTTAGCACTAAACTTTTCTTCTTTTTCTCCCTTAATCGCCTGCTCTTAAATTGACTTATAGGGCGTTTCATTTGTTTCTGAGGCACATTGATTGACTGTATCTGTAAAAATGCGTCTAATGCTGGTTTTTAGTGAAAATTAGGGCATTGCAAGCAGGGGAATTTGATTTTTCTTCTAATGGTCTGACTCTTTTCAAGCTTTAAGGCTAAAACTGCCATTTATTTTTTTATTTCCTCCCCCTTAAGGGGAGGGAAATAAAAAAAATAACATCGTCATAGCAATCTTAACAACTTTCCTTCTTTTTTAATAATTTCTCTTAATGTCGCTTTTTTGATTAAACTCCTAGCACTCGAAGGGGACATGCCTTCGGCTTTAAGTTTTTCCACCATATCTTTTACAAGGATCTTTTTTACGTTTAAATCATCTAAGTGTTTTTTAACCAAATCGATTTGATCGGTCTTCTTTGGTTTCTTAGCTCTTGATGGTTTTATCTGAATTAGAGGATCATATTCGTAGTAACCATTTTGCCCATTTAATTTAACGCTAAACGGCTCAAACTCCCTATCATTTGAGTTTTTGGCGCAAACAATATTGAGAATATCGCTATTATTTGGTGAATTCGGAACGATATTGATTTGAGAGCGAACTTTATTAGTCAAAGTTTTTGAATTCCTTGAAAAGTCCTTACGATTAAATCCACTAGCATCATCTGTTTTAGCTTTGTTACTCGTAGAATGATGAACTAAAATAACAGCTCTCTTAGGATCTGTACCCCTAGCTAATGCTTCGAGGCACTTAATCGTATGTAGCATAGAACTGTCATCATTAAGATTTCCTTGAGAAAAATCAATTAATCCATCAAAGCAGACAACATCTGGTTTAATCTCGTCCACGATAAATTTCATTTGTTGAAATTGATACTCTCCCGATAAAAAATGATCATATTGTTCTTGAATAAACAAATGCTTATCAACGAGTTTCTTCTGATGCTTTGTAAGTGGATTTAGTAATTTTTTAAATTCACTATTTAACCGGTACTCATCATTTTCAATTTGAAAAATAAGCCACTTTTGAGGTTTAGAAAATACATCAACTTTTCCAAACAACTTTTGCCCAGTTATTTGCTGCACAGCAATTTGATGTAGTAATTTACTTTTCCCAGTACCTGTAGGAGCGATTATTGCCATCGTTTGACGAGGGGTTAATAATTTTGGGCTAATAATTTCCTTTTGGGGCGGAAGTATTCTAGTTGCGATTTCATATGCAGATGAAACTTTAATACATGAAGTACGGTAATTCATAACATTTTTAAATTTTTCAATATCGATTTTCATAATTTCCTTATTTAATGATGTTTTCTTGAGAAGGATTCGGATTAAGATAAATTAGTTTCTGGTTTTTATCTCCTCTACAGAACCCTGGTAGACGGCTGAATCGTGATGAGTTTTTATTCGCCTGATCAAAACCAAACGGAATAAGCTCCTCGTATATTTCCCTTACGACCTGATCGTATTCATTACTCGATTTAGCACTAATCTTTACCAAAGCATGATAGCTCTTTCCTCCACTGTATGTAATGGCGCAAATCGGCAAAGGTAGTTTAGCTAAGAGACTAATTTGCGCTCTCAAAGGCAACTTATCACTTTCAATTAAGCAGTATCGAAAATCCAGAACATCCATGTCTGTATAGCTTCCATTCTTTCCAGTCCCTATCTGTTTAACGGGATTAAATCGAAAGAAAGCCCCATTACCACTATGACTGCTGTAATCACGTTTTATGGTCGAGATTAATTTATCTCGTTTTTGCGTAATGCCACCACCAATAGGCTTAATAATTCCGTCAATTTTTTGCGGCTCAAGCAATACATTTACGTTGTCATCTTCATGATACAAACTCTCTAAGAAAAGAGTCGCTTGCTCTAATAAACTTTCTGGGATTTTTAACGGAGACTTTTTCCGAACGTCTTTACTCGAACATTCAAATCCTCTCAAAAAATCACTAGCGGCTTTCTCAGGTGATTTTGTGGGCACTGAGGGAGTTGATTGGGTTGATGGTTTCTGATAATTAGAGTCACATTTAGTTTGCGCCCATTTTAATATTCCATGAATTTCATTATCTTCCTGATTTGAAAATTTGCATGTGTGTTTAATTTGCGAAAAAATAGCATCGTAACACAGTCCATTTCTAAATCCATCTAGCGCAAATGAAACGGCATTATTGTGACGCTCTCCCTTTTGCGGGGGATTTTGAAGCATTTTCTTTGATTTGAGATTTAACATAATATGACTCCTATTCTTGATCCTTTGAGAAAAGATATTTTCTCAAGCTTTCGGTGTTGATTAATCGAATGCCCCGCTGACAATGGCGGGTCTTTTTGAGGACTTTGCAAAGAACTTTGCCTTCCTCGCACAAATTAAAAAGAGTGGTGCGAGACATTCCCCAAAACCTTTCTTTAGATTTTGGAAGTCTTATCCACTCATCGGTTAGAGCAGTATTTGAACCGCTGCTCTCCACGGGGTTATTTATTTTTAATTTCATGAACAAAGAATAAATGATCTTTGCTCAAAAAGATTCCCGTTAAAAAAAATACATTATATCGGGTGTATTTATTGTCAGCTAAGTTAATTACTATCACTGAAAAAATTATTCAATAGGACTTATACCCAGCACCAATATAATTTGTTCTACGATTTTTTGAATGATTTATAGCACTTTTTGGAGACTGATTTTGAAAATGTTTTTTAAAGAATTCTTTAAATTTATTTATTGAAACATAAGCGTTTTTTGTAAAAGCAGAATCCAACTTGTAAAAAGTTGGTTTTTTAGAAAGATGAACGTCTAATATCTCTTCAATCTCAGTAAGAGGTTTTCCTCTAATATCTGCTAAGATTCGCTTTAACACATCTGGTCTAAATCCATGCAGTATCTTCATGTATGCTAGTCCTTCTAAACGAGAAATACAGTCGCTGATTTTATCGCCTCGATAACCTGTTTTTTGCTTATGAGTTCTGTTTTTCTTTAGCCATTGTTTAAAATTCTTAATAATTTCCGAGTCACTGTAGTCAAAGTTTACATTGAAACCAATTTTCGCCGCATTCTTGTTCTTACTATCATAGCATTCACTCCAAGGAAGATATCTTTTAACTTCTGGACTATCGCTTGTTAAGTCTTTGTGAAACTCACCTAACTTAAATGATGCACCAAGTGCTTGAAGTACTGGAGTATATTTTACTTGCTCGTTTTTTGAGAGTTCAACCCAAGGAGAATAGTTGTACTTGTTAGAAACGTCATTTTCACGAATCATTTCCCAATAAAGAAATGCTTTCCAATCACCTGTATAACAATTAAAAATCCAATCATCTTTTTTAAAATCATAGAATTCACTAACATGAATTGAGTCATAACCTTCAATAAAATATTCTGATACAAATCTCTTGGATTTTGCGTTTATCATATGAGTAATTAACTGTTCATATTAAGAGAGCAATTTTGAGCTAAAAGCCTCATCTATTTAATCAAAATTAGTTACAGTGTTTTTAAAATTTAGCACTAAATTTTCAATCCGAAACCTGTAGGGATTTTCCTACGAAAGTCTCCATGCACGATAGTGATTCCACTTTTCTCATAGACGATAGGGCGGGGTAGGTCATGAATGCTTCTTAGTAATTTGTGATTTTTTTATTTTCATTGGTTTACTTTCAAACAATGAAGGGAACTTTTCAAATTCTTTCAAGATTTTCGAATCTTTAAGATGGGTATAGTTCATATGAACTGAAAGACTTGAATGACCGACCAGCTTACTTCGAACATCTGAACTAATATTGTTTTCAGCAAGCTGTGAAATGTAAGTTCCTCTCAATGAGTGAAAACCTAGATTGTAAAACTTTCTCCCCTTTCCTTTGACGTTATCCCGAACAGCAACAAACTCAATGCCCGCCTCGGTCATTAATGCTCGAAATAAAAGCGAAAGCCCATGCTCTCCTTCGACGTTCTTTTTTGCAAGAGTTGGAAAAAGGAATGCGTTTGGTGAGTCTTTCTTTACAGGGTATTTTAAAAGAAACTCTCTCAAGTCTGGCAAAAGAAATGTTTTAACAGGAAGTGCTTTAGAGTCGCCCTCTCTTTTTGTTTGGGTGTAAGTAATAATATTTTTTTCAAAATCAATATTCGACCACTTCATCCGACTTGCATCTCCGATACGACAACCAGTTGTTGACCCTAAAATAATCATCCCTTGCCACTCAGGTGGAGCGATTTGAATAAGGTCTTTGAGGTGCTGAAATGTGAAGACATCACGACGAGCGGATGTTTTTTTCATTAAATCTACTGCTTCGGCGGGATTGGTAAGTAAAAGCCCTTGTCTTCGTGCAAGATTTAAAGGAATTCTAAGGGTTTTAATCACCATATTCGCTGTTGCAGGACTCTTTCCCTCTTCGATCTGAAAATCTCTAAATGACTCAAAATCCTTTGGAATCAAGCTGGTGAGATTCATTTGCGCTTTTTTGCCTAAATGAGCGATAAATGAATCAACTGTATGTTGATACCGCTTTGCGGTGCCGCTTGCTCTTGTTACACTCTTTGACTTCGCCCAATGATTCAAATATTCCTCTATTGTAGTCTGATTGAGGGGGCTTTGATTTGCACTTTCAAGGAGTTGATTTAAAAAGGTTTGGGCATGAGTAGTCGTTAGTTTTCCTTGAACGGTCTTTTGAGTAATGGTTATGAACGCCTCAATAATTTCATTTCTATTTTCCACTTTAAGAAACTCGTTCGAGGCGAGTTTATGAGGCGACAAAAGATTGATTTCACGCTGCATTTTCTCGCAGACCGACATCGCTTCCGCTCGTGTCCTCTCAGATGCCTTTAACTCAGTGCTTCGAAAAGTTCTTTTTCCATTTGAAAGCGTAATTGAGCAATACCAATTCGGCTTATTTGGGAGTTTATGAATGCTTGCCATTGGTATAACATACAGTATAACATCACGGAATTCAATTAATATCACGGAGCCTTAATAATAAGGTACTTACAAAAGTTTTGAGGGGAGTTTCGAATCGAGGGTTCGAATCCCTTCGCCCGCTCCACTCCTTCTCTACGAGGGAGTTATATAAATTCCCTCCAAAAAGTCACAACAAAATAAGCCAAAAGTCACAACAAATCGTCTTAAATCCCCAATGTCGTCTTTAGTGTGGGATGCCTTAGATTAAGCGTTCACTATTCTAAATTACCGATCTAAAAGACTTTTTCTCGCATTCAAAAGTCATTTATTTTAATACTCCTGAATGAGAATCCGAGGTGCTAGAAAAGTAGCTGAAAAATACGGTTATCACGTCCGAACAATACAGCGGTACGTCAGAGACCGTTACTTAAAAAAAGTCAAAAAGATCAACTCAAGAACTTTCATTTTTGATGGAGACGAATGCGAGGAGAAACTCTAATAGAATACACCGAGCCTAAATATGGTCGCATTTAATAATTACAGTAGTTTTGATTTAGTTAAAAAAATGCAAAAAGCACTTGGCGATGCTATTGATTCTCAAGGAGGGAAAAAAGCAGATTTAATGGAGTTTTTTAAATTCTATCATTGTTCCAATATCAATCAATGCGCTGAAGGATTTTGCTATTTAAGAGAAAGTGGACGAATTGATGCTTCAAAGATGCTTGTGCGTCCCGTGATAGAGTCAATGTTCAAACTTGTTGCCGTCCATAAAAACTCGGCGATATTTTTTCGGATCGCTTATTCTGAATACATCGAAGAAAAAAAATGGTTTAATAATCCCTCAAACCCAATGAGTAAAACGAACCTCGATCTTTTAACTCAGCAATGGGAAGAATTTAAAAAATTATTTCAAAAACAATTTCCCTCTCATTCCATAAATGAAACTGAATGTAGCACCTACCAAGCGGCTGAAGTTGCCGAATCAATAGATTTTTACAATAGCCACTATCGAATGTATTGCAAATTCACTCACGGGGCTTTTAGAGCGATTAGCGGAGGGATGAGATCGTTTGATGATTTCGATAATACTACAATGATTTCCTGCATATTAGGCGCATTGGAATATTTAATCTCAGCAGAAGCATCAATTCCCAATTTCGACGAGATAAAGCAAGAAGCCTTGAATCTTTGTACGAATTAAGAAAACGATCTACTCTCTATTCAGTTCCTCAAGTGCAGGCAGCCCCTTGACGATTTTCACCGTTTCCACGCTTACTGTGATGACCCGTTTCAGAAGATTGAAAATATAATCAGGTTCTTCGGAATATTCGTTGGGATCATTGATAATCCCACTATCCTTATCGATAGAATATTCATATCGATCCATGATCCATCCGATTGCCGTCTTTCCGTTGACCACATATTCATAAGCTTCCACTGGAATCCCTGAAATCGAAAGATGGCTGTTATAAACGATGACTGTTTTATCCACTTCCTTCTCCTTCTTCCCGAATCTGATTTTCTCGACTCGATAAAAGGCTTTTGGATCAAGATTGAAGTCCCCCTTGTGTTCTTTAACAGGATACGGCTTTGCCGATTCATAGTTGAGATGAAGTTCTGCAAGCTTTCTTCCAGATTTTGAAAATGCCCAAAAATCTTTAACGTAAGGGATTCGAGGAAGAGATTTCTTCAAATCTGATGAAAACCGTTTTTTGTATTCAGAAGAATGAAGAACTCCATAGACATAGTAAAAAACGTCTTCTTTTTTGATTTTTGAATCTTTGTAAATCCTTTGAAATTCCGAAAATGAAAACTCACTTATATTGATTTTCTTTTCATCTTTAAGATCACAGCCAAAGCTTAACTCGCCTTCATTGCTCTTTTCGTACTCATAAATATACAACGGAAAGCATTGGCTTTTTTCCTGTAAATCAAGATTTGGAATCTCATCTAAGATCAAAGCCGAAAAGCCAACCCTAGATCCTATCCCTGTTACGCAAATAACTGAATTTTCAGAATTTTTTTCTGGAAAAAGAGAAGGAATCCTTAGCGTTCTTTCGATAAACATTTTGTCAAAAAAAATCGCCTGCTTGCAAAACGGACGATAAAATGAATTTCTTAAATAATCCTTATTAAACACTGCTTTTTTTGCCCTCTTTAAATCCTCTTTTAAATTTACAGTCCATTTGATTTTTTTAGGATTATTATCAACAAACATATCGACTATAATACTTGTATTTTTCGCTTTTGATTTTTTAAATTCGTCAACTTGTTGGTTGTAAAAATCAATCATTCGACGCATATTTTCCAAGCATTCAATTTCTGAAAAATTATAAATCCATGTGTCTCGATTGGTGCTTACGCCACCAGAATAAGAAGTAAAAACAGTCTTTGATTCTGCTCTTCCCTTTGTTTCTTTATCTCCTAGTGGGAGAAACTTTTCAAAAGCTTCATCTCTTTGGTTGATCCAATCGTACTTTTTACTAGGAGCGATTTCTTCCCACTCAATATTTTTGAATGACCCAAAATCGCTAATAATCTTGAGTTTCTCATCTCGATTTAAATAATCCCCAATGTCCTTATAAAAAAGACGAAAAGCTTTCTTCTCAGGATTTTTGATAAAAAGCGTTATTGCAATTGGCGTTTGGCTACCTTGACCAAAAACATTTTGACCCTCAGTTTTATTCGTAGAGTCAAGTCGAGAAATTTTAATATTACCTCTCAAATTAAAGCAATAAATAGTCGTAAATTCATCTGAGATGCATTTTCTAAGCCCATCCATTGTGTTTACATCAATAAATGAGGCGTTACTAACGAAACAAATAATTCCACTTTTCCCTATTCGATCTGATGCCCATCTTAATGCTCTAATGTAAGAATCATAAATGCCTTTTGATAAACCCGCATTTGAGAATTTTTGATAAGTTTCTGAAATTCTGGAATTTAAATGCGGATAATCTTGATTTTGATTGTCATCATTTGCATTTTTTTGTCCAACTGAATAAGGCGGGTTTCCAATAATCACCCGAATCTCTTTTTTCCTCTGTTTTTTGACTCTCTGATTATTTTCAGGAAAATATTTATCGATCATTGATCCCGATTCATTTTCTGACATTTGAAATGTATCAGTTAAGGAAATTCCCTCAAATGGCTCGTACGCTTTTTTTGACCGAAAGTGATAAGCTTCTTCAATGTTGATCGCAGCGATATAATAGGCAAGGAGAACGATCTCGTTTGCAAAAAATTCATCTCTATATTTTCGAGTTAAGTCCTTGTCTTGAATTATCCCGCTTTGGAGAAGTCTCACTAAAAATGTCCCCGTTCCCGTGAATGGATCGAGGATATGAACATCTTTATCCGAAAGGCTTACTCCAAACTCGCTCTTTAATGCATCATTCGCCGACTGGATAATATAATCGACAACTTCAACGGGAGTATAAACAATTCCAAGCCTTTCCGACATTCGAGGAAATGCTGTCTTAAAAAACTTATCGTATAGCTCTATGATAATTTTTTGCCGTCCTTCCGCATTATCGATGCCTTTTGCTCTATCTTTGACGCTTGCATAAAACTTTTGAAGCGATTCAGTCTCTTTGTTCAAACCTTGAGATTCTAAAACATCGATCATTCCTTGCATGGTTTGAGACACTGGATTTGATTTGGTAAACTCGTAGCCCTCGAACAACGAGTCAAAAACGGGTTTTGTGATAAGGTGTTGCGCTAACATTTCCACCGCATCTAACTCGGAAATACTCGGATTTAAATTTTCCCTTAAACCCTCAAGAAATTGATCGAATTTCTGACGATATTCTCCCTTTGAGCTTTCGAGGAGAGCGTTTATTCGTGTGATATGGCGTTCAGCAATTTGAGCGACATCTTTTGCCCATTGCTCCCAATGCTTTCGATTCCCGCATTTAATCACGATCTTTGCGTAAATCGCATCTTTCCAGTCAGACAAAAGAGGGAAGTCGAAATGGGCTTGTGTTGGTTTTGGTTTTTCAGGCGAATCCGAATCACATGAGCCGTTCCCACCAATTCCAATAACTTGAATCCTATCAGGTCGGTTCTTATTCAAGTCGATTTGATTCACGATTGCGTCAAATCGATCGTCATGAGCCCTAAGTGCTTGTAAAACCTGCCAAACGACTTGATAGCGTTTGTTATCATTCAAAGCTTGGTCGGGAGGAGTATCCGACGGAACGCCGATGGGAAGAATGATATACCCCGATTTCTTTCCTTCCGCTTTCCGCATCACTCGACCCACCGCCTGAACTACATCGATAATTGATTTTCGTGGACTTAAAAACATCACCGCATCCAAAGCAGGAACATCAACCCCTTCGGACAAGCAACGGGCATTACTTAAAATTTTACAAAGCCCGTCTGGAGTTTCACCCTTTAGCCACTGGAGTTTTTTATTTCTTTGAAGCGAATTAAATGTGCCGTCAACGTGGTCAACTTCACATTTTAACGCCTTACCGTCTTCATTTTCATTGTATCCTGAATCCAAAACGTAGCGATTCACAGTTTCGGAAAAATTTGCCGTAATCATTTTAGAATCTTTGATTGATCCACAAAAAGCGACTGCTCGTTTCATTGAAGAAGGATCAAATTGATTCGTTAAATCCTCTTCCGATTGAATAATTCTTTTTTGAAGTCCATTCCAACACCCAACGATCTTTGCAAAATCAGGAAGCTTTAACTCTCCATCTTCTGCAAGCTGGTGCTGAAAGGCTTTACTTACATGCTTTTCATCAACCGCCAAAACCATGACTTTATAATCCGAAAGTAAGTCAAGTCTCACCGCTTCCGAGAAATCTAATCGATGAAGTTCTTTTCCAAAGAAATCCTCTTTATCCATTGAATACAGAACGGCATCAGCCTCTTCAGCTTGAGTCTTTGAAGCATCGTTAAAGATTTTTGGAGTCGCTGTCATGTAGAGACGCTTCCTTGATTTAACAAACTTTTGATCGTGAACTTTTAGAAAATGAGATTCCTCTTCCCCTGAAAGCTTAAGCCCTGCTGTCCTATGGGCTTCGTCACAAATAATTAAATCAAACTCTCCAAGACCAAAGTTTTTTTGGCTTTCTGAAATCACTTCGATGGATTGATACGTTGAAAAAATAACCGTGATGTTATCGGGCTTTAACAACCTCAATCCCTTCACTTGTTGGGAAAGTTTTTTGGGATCAGTATGAGCAGGTATCGCCAAGTCGTAAGATTGGATGTCCTCGCTGTCTGTTTTTTTTCCTACTTTTGAATCTGAACAAACCGCAAAAGCATTGATTGGAATTGAAGAATGGCTTGTCCATTCCATGAGAGATTGAGAAAGAAGAGATATTGATGGAACAAGGAATAAAATGTTTTTATTTTCGGTCGCCATTTTTTCGGCAATTTTAAGGGAAGTAAATGTTTTACCTGTTCCACATGCCATGATGAGTTTCCCTCGATCCTCAACTTTAAATCCATCGCATACCGCTTTAATCGCTTTTATCTGATGCTCACGGGGCTTTTTCTTTTCTCCGAGTTTTAAATCGGCAGGGCGGCTAAGTTTAAAACCCGACCAGTCAATAATACTATTTTCAAAGTCCTCTAAGCGAATACGGGGGCATTTTTTGGAGGGATGATGAAATAGATCTTCTGCATTTGAGCTAAATTTATCTGTTGTTGATACGAAAAGCCTTGAGGAAAAGATTTCTTTGTCAGATGCGGAAAAAAACGAGTCCACTTCCTCTTTTGAAATCGAATGATTCGGATCATAAAACTTACATTGGATCGCACAATATTGTCCCGTTGCTCGCTCTTCTGCTACAATGTCTATCCCTGTATCACCCGTAGTCCTTTTGTCCCATTCACTCCATAGCCAAATATTACTGAATCTCTGGGCATAAAGTGGCTCTTTTGTCAGAAATCCTGCCACAAGTCTTTCAAACTTATCCCCCATATCCCTTTTATGAGTTGCTTCTTGCCTAAATTGCCCAAGAACGTCGTGAATTGTGACTTTGGAAGAATGCTTTGCATCTGACATAATTGATAGGATTCATACCAATAACGCTCTTTAAGACAATTCAAATTGATAGGAATCCTACCAAACCAACAAACGAAAATCTCTTTACTGGGGCATTCAGGCTCCGTATGGGAAAGAAGTTAAAGCTCAATGTTTCAGGTCAAAAAATCCAACGTCTTCGGATTGAGAAAGAAATTTCTCAGGAGGCGTTTGCAGGGCATTGTCAAAGATTAGGGCTGAATATTTCTCGAAGTACATTTGCCCACATCGAAAATGGGACGAGGTGCGCCAAGGATTACGAGCTGTCTATCTTCTCAAAGATTTTAAAGGTCAATATCTCTGACCTCATTTTAGAGCCTCCCAAATGGACGGGCATTAAGGATTATACCCACCCTTCGAATTGTAAGTCTCGATAAGGAATTTGAACGCAAAAATCTGTTCTCAAAAATTCTAGCATCTATTGAAAAACCTAAATAATATTTTACCCCCCCTTACTCCCCCCTTCACTCCAGAAATCGAATAGCCTAAACTGGAAAATAAACTTATGGGTGAATTGCATCCATTGAGCGTCAACCAGCAAGACCTACCCCCCCTCTACCCTTCAGACTTGTTTGTTTTTGACTGAGAAATGAGCTTGTGAACACTAGAAGGGGGCATTTGAAGCTCTCTGCCAATCTCTCGGACTCCTTTTCCTTCTCGACGGAGTTCTATCACCCGATCCTTTTTCTTCTTCAAAATAGAGGGTCTTCCTAGAATTTGCCCCTTGGCTTTTGCGTTGGCTAAACCTGCATTCACACGCTCCCGAATAATTTCCCGTTCAAATTGAGCCACCGCCGATAAAACATTCAACTGCAAGCGTCCTGCGGGATTGTCGTCACTTGTGTCGATTCCTTGGCTGGTGCAAATAAGCGGAATCCTTAATAAACCCAATTCATCGATGATCTTCACCAAATGCGTTAAACTCCTTCCAAGGCGGTCGAGTTTATAACATGCCACAATGTCCACTTTTCCCGCCCGAACATCGCCAAGAAGCCTTTCCAGCGCAACACGGTCAGCTTTTGATCCTGATGCCTTGTCCTCAAAAATTGTTATCTCGGCTTCTGTAAATCGTCTTTTGCAATACTCCATGACTTCCCTCTTTTGGGAATCGGTTTTCTGGTCTTGCGTTGAAACTCTCAAGTAAACGGCAATTTGCTTTTGACTGTTCATAAATCTTTAGTATTGTGAACGGTTAAATTTGTCAATTAATTTACCTATGAAGCCGAATTTTAAAAATGATGGGGGTTTTGTGAACACGCTGATTTCCACGGATAGGAAGTCAGAAAACAATAATCTCGGAATCAAAAACCCAATCGATTGCACATGTGCCATCCACTCCAAACCATTATACTGTTAAAAACATGCCCCGAATCAAAGGACATAAGGAGCCGCTAAATTCAAATCCCGCTTTAGGTCGATGCCGAAGCGAGAAACAATGGCTCGCTCTTCAACGGATTCGCCATGCTCAATGGAAACGCCTGAGTTTCGTTCGACATTGGAGGAGGGTGAAGCGATTGCAGGAAGTGGGGTTAATTCCCATGAATCAAACCATCGTCACCCGTGATGAATGCGAGAGGCTGGAAGCAATTCACCAAGCCCGCATGTCCAGATATGGGGAGATGGGATCATCGAATCCTTCCGAGGATTGAGTTTTTGGAAATGAGGGGTAGGATACGGCTATGAGCCAAAGCCCTTGCAAAGAAACGCCATTATCGACGATTTTGCCTTGGAATGACGCTTGGGACGAAAAGACCAAAGCGGCTTGGATTTCTGCGAGGAATGAAGAACGCCTTAAAGAAGCGAAAGCCTTTGCCGAACACGACAAGAAAATGGCAGATCAAGGCATCACCGTAATTCGATAAACCTCCCGAAATATGCGGAGGACACACAAACCCGCAACCATCTACGGGGTTTAAGCTCCTTTTTTTAAATTGGCAAACGTAGTACTCATGGACTCTAGTGATCTGCCTATCAATGATTTGTGGAAGCATTAAAATCGATTTATGTACTACACTTTACCTTATAAAAACGTACAAAATACGGAAAAAACATACCCCATAGAATATAGGGGTAGTAGGGGGGATTTTTTCAAGACCTCGACGGGAAGGGCTTGCGTAGGTCTTTGGATCTGAGACTTCCGCACGGCAAGCTTACATATATGCGCTTGCCGAAGTGCCAAAGTCTCTTTTTAGTCTGACTTCGGTGACTTCTGCAAGAGACTTATGCAATTGCGGGAGTCTCATTTTCAGTCAAAGATTCTGATACCTCTCCCTGCTTAAAACGAGCAATGAGTTTGAGTGCATTTGTTTTGGGTCTTTTGATGGTATGAACAAAAATTTTCTCCTCATCGACCAGACGTTTTATTAGCTCAAATGCCTTCTTTTCCCCAATCCTAAAATGCGATTGAATCTTATTTTGGAAGGAAGACTTTGGGGTTTTCTCATATTGAGGAAGAAGCGAGATAACCTCTTCATCTTTTGGAGGAACGGCTTTCCCTTTAGTCTTTAAGCTATCAGACAGAGCGACGCTCTCTTCCTCCTTGGAAAGTTCCCGCCAGTAAATCGCTCCTGATTCTTTTGCATGAGCAAAAAGACGGATAAGTTCCATTTTCCCGTCTTCATTTTTCCATCCTATTCTTGATCCCCGTTTCGCTCCAATAAATTTGAATGTGCTTCCATCTGAGAGAGGATCAATCACCATAATGGCTCTTGCCCAATTCGTCATTGCGGCTGCTCCTGCTCCCGCATACATCCAATCAGTCGGCTTCCATTCTGTAGTATCTCGAAAGTTCGTCTTGGGAGTATGATGGCAAATAATTGTCGCAAATCCATATTCTTCCATAAGAGGATTCAAACCACTTTGGAGAAAATTAATCACCGCCTCTGTAGCTTTTGGATCATCGCCTAAAAACCCCTGAAATGGATCGATGCGAATAATATCCACTTTGTATTTCTTAAGGAGGGGAACTAAGTCACGTTCAAAAAACGCCTCTCCTGAAAAATTTCTGCAAGTGGCATAAAGGACATTTTCTCGAAGTAATTCTTTTTCAGCGTCATTTAAAAAAAGTCTCGAAAGAACGCCTCGGCTCATCTCGATCAAATCACCGTCATCATTCTCGGATTGAATCGTTAGAATCCTTAAAGGACGTTTAGGGGCTATTCCAAAAGCCTCTCGACCAATACCCCAAAGAATATCTTGCTGGCAAGAAGATGAACTTTTCCCGATTCCACTCGGACCGATATAAAGCATTCCACCTTGAGCGCATAAAAATCGATTTCCTAAGAGGGTTTTTGTTTCATCAATTTCATCTTGAGAAATATCAATCAAAGGACGTGCAATCGGAGTTTTTAAATCAGATACCGATTCCCTCTTTGCGGTTGTTTCAATTGAAACTGTCTCTGTTTCAAATTCTTCCCCTTCTAGGAATGCAGAAGCCATGTCATTAAGATCGTTAATTTCCCGCTTCATGGCTCCCCTTTGTTTTAAAAACCTCAAGAATGCAAAAGGAGTTCGCCAAAGCGTTTCTCCAAATTTCTGTCATCTTTCGACCCGTCTCATCGTTGTGTTGATAAATAGTGACGATGCTCCACATAAAATAATCGTGATACTTCTCAATTAACACTTCTTTGGGCTTATGAGTTCCGCCAAGCGAGCAAATAGGAGAAGCCGATTGATTCAACCTTAACGAGAAAAAAGCCAACAAGTCGCCCCCGCCCTCCAATATCGCTATATGCATTCCATCTTGAAGATGCTCAATTCCTAGAATCGTCTTTGATCCCGTGATCGTCATCGATTTTTCTTTTCCCCACCATTTTTCACCGCTCATCAATCGGGCTTGAGCAGGTTCGGCGTTCACGGGGTTACAGATAAACCAACATTTCTCTCCACGAAATTCCCCGAATCGAAGCCAATTTGAATTTTGAGCGGCACTTATTCCTTCAATTCTAAGTTTTCGGAGGCTTGCCAAATCCCCCATCTCTCGAATTGTTCCCTTATGGATATTGGAAGGTTTATGAACTTTTTTTGTAACGTTTTTTTCGATCTTTGACGGAAAAGACTGAAGGGGTTGCTTTGGTTCAGACTTTCTTCCATCAATCCGCTTCACAAGATCGATCCATGCACTTCGACGATCAGCAATTCCTGTCATCTTCCCGTAAAACCCAATGAAATCTAAGGGTTTCTCATCGTCCGCCCAATCTCGAATCAACCACTCTCCACTTTGTCCTCTGTAATACGAGCAAGATGGCTTTTGATCCTGACGATAAGGGGCATGAAACTTCAAGGATTTAACCGTCTCGGGATCAGGAAGATTGATTCCAAGAAGTCTTGCGACTGAGAATAACGCTGATTCTTTCCCTCCAAGTTTCTCCAAAAGCTCGCTATGGCTCATAATATTCAACCCTCCGATGAAAGATGGTTCAAATAGTCCATGAGGCTATCGTAAGAGATTAATCGAATCCCTCTTGTCGCTCCACGCTTGCGGATAACTACGCTTTTGACGGGTGGTTTATGATCGTTTGCAGGACACGGAGCCGAAAGCTCAAATAAGCTCGTTCGGCTCAATCCCGTCAGACGACAGCGTTTGGATGGATGGGGTAACCTCACCCATTCAGGGCGAGATTGTGACTCGATACTTTGTCCGTCGAGATCAGCGGGATTTGATTTAATTGTCATGGAGACATTAAATCAAAAAAGCGACAATCGAGATTATCAGTTAAGAAGGGGGCTTCTTATTTGTATCAAACTTACGGGTTAAAAGTTCCCATACTGCTTAAAATTTTTGAAATCTTCGTTCGTGATCTTGAAATATTTGATTCTAAAGTTTGACCTTTATTGAGGAGCGTCCGAGATTGATTTAACTGAGTTTTAGATAGTTTTTTGTGCTGAAATAATCTCGACAACCTAAAAAGCTCCAAATCCTTCTGCAACGAAACTAAACTGTTTTTTTCTTTCTTCGGAATAATCGGACTTTCAAGTGAGTATGATTCTCTAGCCTCTTCATAAAGACGCTTTAACTCCTTTTTTGAGTCCTCAAAAACCTGTTCTATCCCCGCCCTTGTATCGAGACGAAACGATCCATAAACAAATGCGTGTCCCGCTTTTAAAACTTTCCCGTTGGAATCAACCGCTCTCTCAACAAAAGAAATCTTTTCTGAATATTTTTCCCCATCGTTCAGTAACCTAAAGCCTTCTATTCGATGTTCCGCATTAAATAGAGTCTCTCCGTATTTTAACCGATCAACCAAATCCTTTTTTTCAAGCAGCGCAATTTCCGTAAATGGCTTTTGAGGAAAATCCCAAACAAGAGATAAAGGAATAACTATCGAGCCAATATTGAGATTTGTGACTCTGATTATAATATCCCATATTTTTACCCATCCAAACCCGTCCTTATCTCTGTTAATTTCAACATCGTATTCTCTTTTAGAATCAACTGTTCCACGAGAGGTTTTAATTTTCTGAATTAACGGAATCTTTTTTGCCTCAAAAACTGATCCCTTTGATTTTTTTAGGCTTTTTTTAATTTCATCGACTGCCAATTTAACCTCAAGAATTTCACGGGAAAACTCGTATTGAGTCCAAAGTTTAAGTTCTTCGAGAGACTCAGTTCCTTTGCAGTAATTATTCCATTCTGGAGTAATTTTATCACCAACACCCAAAGCAAATGGATTAGCACTTGATTTGATCCTCATAAAATCCTCGGAAATTTCTTTAACGCTTTACGGATCGTTTCGGTTTCGATTTTCGTGTAAATATCGTGAACCTCTTCGTTTGCATGTCCAACCATCAACATTCGGAGTTCTTTCGGAACATTCAAGTTGGCAAGCATTGAAACAAAACTCTTTCGAAGGGAATGAAAGCCAAGATCAAAGAATCTTCGTCCCTTACCCTTCACATCATCTCTCACGGCTTCGCATTCAACCCCCGCCTTCACCATCACCTCTCGGAATAAAAGGGAAAGCCCATGCTCTCCCCCTACTGCCTTTTGAGAGAGTCTTGGGAATAGCGGGGTTTTGGGATCTTTCCCCGATACTGGAAGTTTGAGGAGATAGCTCTCAAGGTCGGGGAGTATAACGGTTTCAACGAATTTTTGTTTCAATCCCTTTGTTGATTTTTGAGGGGTGAAGCGAATGACCTTTTTCACAAGATCAATGTTCGCCCATGTCATTTGAGACGCATCGCCAATGCGGCATCCGACCGTACAACCAAGAAGAATCATCCCCCGCCATTCATTATCAGCAACCCTGAGAAGCCCCTTGAGTTGCTCCTTTGAAAAAGTGATTCTCTCTGCACGATCCTCTTCCAGAAGATCAATCGCTTCGGAGGGATTGGTTAAAATCATTCCCCGTTTTTTTGCAGTATTTAAAGCCGCTCGAATCGTTTTTAAAGTAAGATTAGCACTAGCGGGACTCTTTCCTTCCTCAATTTGAAGATCCCTAAATGCCTCGACTTCATGAGGCGTAATTTTATCCAAAGGACGCTTTGCTTTTAGCCCTATCGACTTCACAAAATCATCAAGGGTCTTTTTGTATCGAAGATAAGTCCCATTTGCTTTGGTCGTTTTCTTGGATTCTAGCCAAAGACGAATAAACTCTTCTGTAGGGATGGATTTGATCGAGGATTGCCCCCCAGCGGATAAAAGCTCATTCAGCGCATCTTTCGCCATAACCTCGGTCAAATCCCCCGATACCGCTTTTTGAGACAGGGCTATAATCGTTTCAAGGACTCCTTGGGGATTGGAAAATTGAAGAGGTTTATCAGGTTTCGCATATTCCTCCGCAAGCATGTCTTCTGCTCGCTGCCACTTTTGAGCAATCTCGATTGCCTCCGATCTATTGGTAGTCTTTGTGCTGCGAGTGGTTCTTATTCCATTAGGTAAGGTCAGAGACGCATACCAAAAAGGACTTTTTTTGCGTGGGTCTTTACGAAGTGATGCCATAAAGTCACAACATAGGTCACAACATCTTTGATGTCAAATGATGTCGTCTTTTGTTGATTTGCAACAACTTACAAAAGCAAATAGGGGAAGTTTCGAATCGAGGGTTCGAATCCCTTCGCCCGCTCCACTTTCATTTTTTCCCAAAAAATCTAAAATCATGCCTTTTACGGCGAAGGGATGAGAACGCAGTTCGACTCCCCCACGACAAAGTCGTTTCCCCAACCCCGCACGGAGTGC
>CAMCYL010000040.1 GCA_945883905.1 Akkermansia muciniphila
GATCGAAAGCTCGTTTTCGAGAACTTTTTAAAAATAGGGAGGAGGCTCGAAAGAGCCGTGGTCAGAACGAGGGGGGGAGTAGGGATTTAACGTTGCGGCGTGGCGTCGTGGCGCGAGACAATGTATTTAAGGTTTTTTTGTTTTGGACACTAATGAGAAGGGGGATTGTATTTCGCTTGTGAAGAGCGATCGCTCCGCGTTATTTTATGGAATGGCTTTTACAATCCCCTCCTACCGACTTGATCCCGAGCGGTTTTCGAATGAGGTGATGCGTTGTAAATCGATTGATCCGCAACGTTTAGAGATCACGGAATCGCTGACGGAAATCGAGTTTCAGAAACTCGGAACTCTTTTGGGGCGATTTATGGATTTAACGATTGCAGTGAAGGATCTTACTCAACGAAATTGGAGCCTTGAATTCCTTCGTTTTTTTCCGCAGACACGATCGTTGCATTTAAAATGTCTTTGGAGTTTGGAATCGCTCGATCCGATTTCTAAACTTCAGTATTTAACGGAGATCGAGTTGGGATCACTTTTCAATGGGGCTCTTTCTTTAGCTCCTTTGGTTTCTCTTAAAAAGATAAAGTGTTGTACGGTGACAGGAAAGTGGAGTGATCTCTTTTATTTAATGAAGCTTCAAAGTTTAGAGAAAGTTGTTCTCAGTGGATTTTCAGGAGGAGATTTTAATTTTATCTCGGAGTTATCACAGCTTCGAGAGTTGGAGATTGTTGATTCAACGCTTCAGGATTTGAGTTCACTTCGGAGTGAAAGGGTAAGTTCTCTTCGACTATCGAATTTACGGAACCTCTCCGATTTAGATTGGTTAATGCATTTTACGAAATTGCGTCATTTGAAATTGAAGAGTTTACCCAAAGTAGATCGATTGCCTCCCCAGCATTTTTTAGATCAATTAGAGACCTTTAGTGCGACTCATTTGAAAGGGGCGGGGATTCGTAATACCGTCGAGTTGGAGAAGCGAGAGGAAGGACTATTCTCCTCGTAATCCTTCTTTTGATTTTTATCTTGTTGCGACTAGATAACCGAGGGCGGCGAGGGAGATTCCGAAAACAGTGGAGGCAGTGACGTAGCCAAGCATCATGATCGGTTTGTTTTGAAAAAGGGTTAGAGATTCGAAGGCAAAGGAGGAGAAGGTCGTGAAGCCGCCTAAAAATCCAGTGATCAACAGAAGTCGCCATTCGGGGGAGATCGGATTTTTGGTCCAGAGCCCGCTGAGTAGTCCGATCAGAAGGCATCCGATGAGATTCACGCAGAAAGTACTCCAAGGCCAAGAGAGAGAGGCCGTTTTAGGAGACAATAAAAGAGCGAGGAGATAGCGAGCGAGAGAGCCTAAAGCGCCGCCGAACGCTACGAGGAGTAAGTATGGAGGGTTCATGAGTGTGCGATTTCTGTCTCTGATTCAAATTCCCAAATCCGGGCAGCAAAACCGGAGAGAATCGATCCGATCGTCAGCAGAATAAAAGCCGGGACAGGGATTAAGAGATTATGGCTTTGGAGAAGAATAATCGACATCTCGATGTAAAGAGCGGCAATACCCAGGGAGATTGGAATCGAGATTTTCGGGGTGATCAAGGTGACTAAACCGGAAACAGAGCAGGCAAAGGTCATAAAAAGAAGGGCGATTAAACCAAAGGAGAGGGTTTGAATGAAATCGGAGGAGAGAATGTTTTGAACGGCAAGCATCTGGATTTTGACCGGAGCCTCTCCCCCTGCGTTTTGTCGTATGGCATCGTCGGTGCGTCCGATCCAGACCTGTTTTTGTCGCAATGATTTTAAATTAAATTTTGCCTCTTCGCCCCGTTCCCGTTGATCGGCATAAACAAGAAAATCATCAAAGGGAACGGTGAGGATTTCTAACGGACGATGACGTAATGGCATCATTCCTTGCTCATCGATCGGGATGATTCGAAGGGTCTTTTTTTGTGAGTCACGAAGAGTGAGGTGAGAGCCTAACTTCACTGAGGAGCAGGAGAGATCGGCTCGAAGTTGAATCGTAGCCGATTGAAGGGCTAGAGAGGGGATGATTTGATTTCTCCAACGAAAAAAGAGAGGGATCGAGGTCGGTTTATGAGCAGCGTTTAAAGAAAGGTTTGAAATGCCGACATGAGAATTAGAGGCAAAGGTTTCCACGGGCCAATAGAGAGAATGGTAGGGGGTTAAAGAGTTGATATCCCCCTCAAAGGGAATGGGACTTAGATTTTGAGGCGGGGGGAGATCGCTCCCTGCTTGGAAAGCCGCGGAGGCAAAAATAACGTGATCAAAACGTTCGACGAGATGAGCAAAAGTCGTATCAAAGGCCTCTTGCCGTTGATCACGATCGTGCAAGAGCGTCTCAAAGGAAACGCTTTGAGGAAAGCAGGGAACAAGAGCCCGGAGGGCGATTGCAAAATCGAGTCGAGGCCAGGGCCAAGGGCGCTCGGGTGAAAGACGGTCGATGGCAATGAGGGCTAGTGTGGGGGTTTCGACTGTTTTTTGAGGGGGTTGAGATTGTGCCCAGAGGGAGAAGGCTTGATCCCCCTTTTCTAGGAGATGAGTGGCCTGTGAAAGCAGCAGCAGGAGTGACCAGATTCCCGATAGAATCAATGCAAGAAGAAGGCGAGAGTGATGCAGTTGCACGAAAGAGGAGCGTAGCGAGGATCGCTTTATGGACAATCAAATAGAATGAGCTACTATCGTCTAAAATAATATTTAATTTCAGAGGGGAAATCAAAGCGGGGCATTTAAATTGCTAAAACAATTCTCACGCAACGACGCGACGCCGCAACGTCAGAGGGGGAGAGGATCGTGAGCTCATTCCTTTCGGCGCCTTCTTCGTCGGCTGCCGCCTGCAGAGAAACTCTCCCGTTTCTTTGAAAAAAGGATTTTCAAAAAACGATCAAGTTTCTCTTTAGGGGATCGGTTTCACCTCTCCTCGGAAAGAGCTCACGATTCTCTCCGTGATAAATTCTCGGATTGTTTTTGTATGAAGGGAGGGGAAGTTCTGACTCCAAGAGCGTAAGCGATAGATCCCTGTTTTTTTAAAAAGAACTTGAAAGCTCGTTTTCGAGTTCTTTTTAAAAAATAGGGAGGAAGCTCGGAAGAGCTGTAGTCAGAGCAAGGGGGGGTAGGGATTGAACGTGGCGTCGTCGCGTCGTTGCGTGAGATAATGTCTTTAACGATTTTTTGTTTTGGACGGTAGTAAGAATGAGCCTTGAAAAGAGCTCATTTAGATATAAACAGAGTTTATGAGTGTAATCTCATGAAACTCTCTCCTCCTCTTCAACAACCTAAGATTGAGGCTTTACCACTGGTCGGAAGTCGAGCGTTAACCGTTTCTCGTTTTAAGAAAAGATGCGTCGATTTTCATTGGCACTATCATCCTGAGTATGAGCTGATTGCGATCGAAAAGGGGCAAGGGATTTGTTATATAGGTTCTGCGGTCATGCCTTATCAGGCGGGAGATTGGTTTTTGATCGGAGCGAATCTTCCGCATTCCTTTGGCTCCTATGAGGAGCAGCGATCGGGGGCGGAATGGTCGGTACTTCATTTTTTGCCAACCCTTTTTGGGGGAGGATTTTGGGAGATGCCACAAAACAAAGAGTCCTCTCAGCTCTTAAATGAGTCGCGAAAAGGATTGTGCTTTCGTTTCAAGCAGGCCACTGCCGTCAAAAAAATTTTAAAGGAGATGACAGAGGCCCCACATCAAAATATCTGTCTGCCAAAGTTTCTGGAATTGTTAGTGCGACTTACGGAGTGTGAGAGCCGAAGGGTTCTGAATCATCGCCTTTTGATGGATTCCCCTTTTGCGCATTCGCGTCTCGATAAGATTCTCTCTTACATTCATCTCCATTCGCATGATCTTGATTTAAAGCAAGCCTCGGTCGCTCGTCATGCGGGGCTTTCTCCTGCTGCCTTTTGTCAGCTGTTCAAGCAAGGGACCGGCAAGGCCTATACGACCTATCTTCATGAGCTTCGGATCGCGAAGGCCTGCTCAGAGATTCTTCATACCAACAAGAGCGTGAGCGCTATTGCAATGGATGTCGGATTTAATAATCTCTCTAATTTTCATCGGCGCTTCGTTAAAATAACAGGACAAAGCCCTTTGAAATATCGAAGGACCCAAGGTGGAGTTCATACAGCGATACCCTGATCAGATCGCTCTTTAGTTTGTAGTCTATCCCACGATCTGATCAGTATGTCATCGATACAACGGATCTCTGTATTTACTCGTGCATTCCAATTTCCACCTTTCCAATGCCGGATCGCAGGTAATGGAAGTGGACATTGGGGTGATCGGCGAGGAGCGACATCGGAACGGAGGAATCAGGGAGATGTTTCGAGATCATGAACGCAGAGAGGCGCATTCCAAAGGGATTGTCATGATAACCGGGATGCCAAATCGAAACTCTTTCCGCTTTCCATGTCTCAGCCGGTCCGACGGTTGCGGCAACGGTCGGAATCAAATTGACGTTTCCACCGCCACTCGTTCTGGCGTTTTGAATAATTGTGAGAGGGTGAAGATCCACAATCCGGGTTTTGAGCTTACGGTATTCCGCTGGCGTCGGGGGTTGATTTTTATATTTTCCTTTTCTGGGGACGGGATCATTAAAGGCCCAGTGCTTTGTTTCTCCTTGGCCCCCTTGCATTAGAACACAACGAACGGAGTTATAACTCTCGCTATAGTCCTTGAGATCTCCACTTGGAAAGTGGATGTTTTTATCCGGCATTCTTAATTTTTTATCGATCCGATTAAAACAGAGATCGTGATCCCATTTTGCAAAGGAGAGGGGATGATCTGGTTTTACGATTTTCCCATTCACGACCCATTCATCCATTCCCCAGAAGTGAGCCTCCCGTTTTTTGAGGTCGAGACCGAGAGAGTTTACCATTTGAGCGACGATCGGCAGTTGTTCTGTCGGTCCGATGGGGCCGCAAATTCCGGCCGGATTATCCGGAGTGGATTGGCTCCAGGCCTCGATGTATTCGAGAGCTTCGGCTGCATAAAACTCTTGAATGGTATCATAAAAATGAACCGTGAATCCGGGACGTGAGAGTTGAGCGAGTCCTTTAGCATCGAGTTTGGCGGCCTCTTTATGAATTTGAGGGTCGAGGGTTGTATAATCCCACCAATCGGGGGCTAGTTTACTGAGGGGTCGAGGCATAGTTCTCCTTGAGTAGGGTTTGTAGGGGGTTATAGGTTTCTGAAGCAAATCCAAGATGAGAGTGACGTCTCCAGCCTTCGGCGACTGAAAAAGATCCCGAAATTTTTCCGACCGCTTGACTCATGCGCTCCATTTCGAGCTCATAGGCACTCATGCCTTGAGTGATATCAAGCCATTCCTTTTGACTTTTATGTTGAACGAGCATCTCTTTTTTTTGTTCGATGACCGAGGCGATGTTAATCAAGAAATGCGGTTGAATCGGGGTTCGGAGTGAATCATTTAGTCCATGAGGGAGAGCGTGGTAAAGCGCGACCTCTGTGGAGGAGGGTTCTTGGGGAGGATGCGTCGTAAAATTTTTCATTCCCCGAGAAAAAGCGGCCGTGACAATAAGGCGACAAACATTTTGATGATCCTCCATGTAATCTTGAGGAGAGTGAGTGAGAATGATGTTGGGATTAATCTCCCGGATGACCGATCCAACACGGGCTAAAGAGGGAGCGTCATAATAAGCGCCGAGATCATCAAAGAGAGGAGGATGGGCAATGCCCCCTGCGACCTTCGCTGCATTTTGGGCCTCTTCCCAACGAATGGCAGCGATCTCTTGAGCAGAAAGAGAGGCACTTCCACAAGAGCCATTGCAGAGATTCCAGAGATGGATTTCAACCCCTTGCTGTTTGAGGAGGAGCAAAGTGCCTGCCATCATGAATTCGATATCATCCGGATGAGCGACAGCGGCGAGGGCAACAATTTTGTGGTTCATAAGTTTTGATCTTTAACTGCTTAATCCTATCATGAGGACTTAAAAAGTCGTGTACGGCTTTTTGTTATTTTATGTACGGAATTTAGCTAAACTTTTGAGCAATCAATAATCGAGATATAAAATATGATTTGATTGATTCTCAAGAGAGAATCTGGTTGACTGAAACATCTTGAAACAAAATAGAAAATTAGAGGGAAATGGATTAGAGGATTTGAGAAAGAAAATATTAAATCTCTCTGAGGCTTCTTGGAATCTGAGAGATCCGCTGCCCCCGATTCGGGCTCTTGCCGCTCGGTTTGGATTGTCTCTCAGTGCGGTTTATCGATTGCTTCAAAATCTGGCGCATGAGGGGAAACTGGTGGCCCATGAGATCAATGGTCGATTTTATTTAAAGGAGGGGGAATCGTTTGCGGTGACAAATTTTCCCGTCGTTTGTCTTTTTCGAAATATGGAGAATTGGTTTTTTGCGGCACGTAAAACTTTGATTGGAATTTCTCAGGAGTGTGAACGAATCCATCGTGGAATGTTGCTTTTTCGTCATGATCATTTGGTCAAACATAGTTCGGTCGATTTTCCGCCCCAGTTTGGAGGGGTCCATGAGCAGATCACTTCTCTTGAGAGGTTTTTTAAAACTCAACGAGGCAACTACTCGGTGATCTTGCTAGAGGATCTTTGGCAAGATGAGGCATTAAAACGGTTTGAGTCGGAGTTATCGAGAGCGATTGTAATCGGTCGAGAGACAACACTTCCTTTTCTTAAAAGTATTCAAATCGATCATAAAGCCGCAGCCTATAAAATTTTAGCTCATTTACATGGTCGAGGCTATGAACGAATCGTCATGGCGATTCCCTTTAAAGGAAATCCAGAGATTACACAGCGAATGATTGAGATTGAAAGGGCCTCGAAGGTTTTAGGGATCTCTATTTTTGAGGAATCTCACCAGTTAGCGACTTGTCCTGAAGAACGTCGCACGATGATTCAAATGTTAAAACAATCAGCGGTACGGACGGCGATTTACTGTCCAGAGGATAATGTCACGAGATTGATCTTTGAGGAGATGAGAGATCAAGGGGTCGATTGCCCTCAAAAAATAGGTCTCATGTCTGGAATGGGGGAGGATTCAATTCTTGATCTTGATATTACTTCGATCCAAGTCAACTATCAAGAGATCGGATCTCGTGCCGTCACAAAGGTATTTGAGAAATCAACATCACAGCACGAAACGATGGAACCGAGTTTCTATCAAGGGAAGACAACCTAATTTTTATTTGGAGATTGAGTCGAGTGTTAAAAGGCTCAATCTCATCGAGTGAATTCTGAATCCTTTCAGCTCATTCGAGTCGCCTCAGGGGCGCAAAGTTTGCGCTCCTTGCGTTATAATGAAACCTTTCATCCGGTCGTTGGTCCGATGATTGAGGCAAGGGGGCTTCACGTTGTTCAGCATCATTTTAGCAAGCGGGCGACTCAATCGATCGCAAAGCCTTTTGTGATATGGGATGTCGGTTTGGGAGCCGCGGCGAATGCGATTGCAATCCTCGAGGCCTTTCGGAATGAGGACGTTCAAGTTCCGGTAGAATTACATAGTTTTGATCGGGATTTGGAGGCACTGTATTTCGCACTTCATCATGCGAGGGAGTTGGGTTATTTTACGGGGTGGGAGGAGTTGATTTCAGAGTTTTTAAAAAATGGAGTTGCACAGTTTAAAAGGGTCACTTGGAAGATGCAGTCGGGGGATTTTCGGGATCGGGTTTTGGATTTAGAGATTCCCTCGCCGCAATCGGTTGTCTTTGATCCCTATTCTCCGACTTCGAATCCGGAGTTATGGACAGTGGAGACCTTTTCGAATCTGCGAAAACGTGTGGGAACGGGATCTTGTTTACTCACCACCTATTCGAGATCGACTTCGGTACGAACGACATTTTTGTTTGCAGGATGGTACGTCGGAAAAGGGGCTGCCACGGGAGAGAAACAGGAGACCAGCGTGATCTCCTCTGATCTTTCATTGTTGGATCGTCCGCTGGAGCGGAGTTGGCTGGAGCGTGTTGCAAAGAGTGGCGCTCCGGGTCCGTTAACGAATGGGGCGGGGGAAAGAGGGAGTGCGATTACGGTTGCTGAAATGCTGAGGGAACATCCGCAGTTTAAAGAGTGAAAACTTTAAAATCGTTAAAATACCTAAATTAAGCATTCATAAATACATTGTCTCCCTCAACGCCGCGACGCCACCACGTCAGAGAGGGAGGGGCTCGGTTTCACCTCTCCTCGGAAAGAGCTCACGATCCTTTTAGTGGAAAATTCCCGGATTGTTTTTTAATGGAGCGCCGACGGCCCGGCGGCATGGATCAGGGGTGGATTTGAGGACGAGGGGGGAAAAGACAAAATCCAATATTCACCGCGGAGAAAACCAAGAGGAGCTTTGAGCGACGATGAGTAAAAGAAGCAGAGCCTGATAAGTTTGGCATGGGGTAACAGGGATGCAACAAAAAGAGGTGAACCGCCAAGAAAAAGCAAAAGACGCCAACCAAGACAAATCCAAAGACAAAGATTTATAGAGGAACGGAGGATAACGGAGGAAAATTCAATTTACTCTTTGTTTAAAAGCCAAGACAACTTTCTTTTCCCCCTATCAAAAACTGTATTCTTCTCCGTTGCCCTCCGTTTACCCCGTGGTGAATCCTGTTTTTGCTTAGGTTGACGCTTATGGTCAGCTGACGGATTGCCTTTTTGGATTTTCGCTTTGCGAGGGTGGGACAATGTCTTTAAGATTTTTTAGATACTAATGGATTAAAATTCTATTTCTGGATTTACGCTTTAGGAAAATCGAGCTTTGGCGGATTCTCTGAGGACCAGGGATTGATTTTAAAATCGGAGGATTGCAGAGAAGTTCGATATTTTATCGCCATTTGCATGATCGTGGAGAGAGTTAATCCTTGAGTGTTGTTTTCGTATTGGAGTAGATTAGCTTCGGCAAGCAGGAATAAGCGAAAAGCTGGTTCGAGTCGATTCTTCTGGAGGTGGACAAAGGCCCCGGCAAATTGAATCAGTCCCTTATAAAAATTACCTCTTACTCCCTTGCGGTCCTCGAGCCAGAGCTCTTCAAGCACATCGTGCGCCTCGTAATAGGACTGCTCATTAAAGCATTCAAAATAGCCGAGATAATGCGGGTCCCATGGGGAGTTGAGGGATCGATATTTCTCGATACGATCTGCAATCCGGGGTGATTTTTTACTCTTCATTATTTAAAGAGAGCTTACTGTTATTTGTGAAGATGAAAATTCCTTTTTCTGCCCTCTTACTCGCCGGTGGCCGCTCCTCACGGATGGGAACCGATAAGGCCCTATTGAGCTATACTGGAAAGCCGTTATGGGGATATCAAATCGATAAATTTAAAGCGATCGGAGCGGAGGAGATTTTAATCAGTCGCAGTCAAGATCAACGGTCTTGGGAGGTGGAGAGGGGGGAGTTGTTTGTCAGGGATCGATTTGAACAGGCGGGACCGATGGGCGGAATTTTAGCGGGGATGGAGAGATCAAAAAATGAACTATTGATGGTTTTAGCGGTCGATCTTCCTTTAATTTCGATCGAACTATTACTCTCTTTATCTGAGCGGGCCGCGCGTGATTGTGGGGTTGTTTATTGTTCCAAAAACTTTTTTGAGCCACTGGCCGCCATTTATCCGATTTCGCTCCAACAAGAAATCAGTAAGTCGCTAGAAAAAGGAGAGCGATCGATGCAACCGTTGTTAAATCGGTGGGTTGCAGAGGGTAAGATGACTTCGATTTCGATTCCTCTCTCTTGGATGCCTCAGTGGAAAAATGTGAATAGTCCCGCTGAAATCGATTAATATAAATAGATCTCTTCAGGGGCGGGGATTGGTTTTGACTCTTGATAATGAATCACGGGGATCATTGATTCTTCCTTTTTTTCAAAGGTAACGGTTCCTTGTATCTCCCTCCAATCCCCCTCGTCAAAGGATTTTTGGGTCATGCCTCGAATTTCGACCATAAGCGGACGGGCATCCGAAGCGCAGCACCAAACCAAAATTCGCATCAGCGAACAGCCTTTTTTGTGGAGGACTTGTCCAATGAGTGAGATCGTTCTTCCCTTTATCTTAAGACGAAGATCCTCTTTTGTTGCGATATAAAATAGATCCATTAAATCGAGATCGATAATTTCATGGGGATCGGTTTTGAATTGAAGATCATCAATCATCGGTTTTTGTTCCGTGAGTATCGATGTATTTAAGTTGGAGTCTCGATTTAAAATTGTTTTTAAGGTTAATCCCTCTGCCGGACAAAATAAAAGAAGAGTAATCGCAGTGATTCCGATTCCGATATCGAGGAAAGAAAGGCTCTGTAAGTGAGCACATCCTTGGAGGGCTGAATAATCGGTCTGTATGATTCCCATCCAAATCAGTAGGATTCCCGCGCAAACGAGTCCTGGTCGGAAAAGGGGATTTAATAGTTTTTCAAGGTCCCCCCAGATTCCCCAGTAAAGTGCGACGAACCCGGATCCGATGATGAGGAAGTTTAAGCAAAAGAGTTTTAAGTTTGCTTGCATAAAGAAATTTGAGAGGGAGTTATTTTGCATCGATATCAGGATGAAACGGCGAGAGAGAAGATTCAATGCGAAGGCTCGCATCCCTCCTTGCGATTACGGTTCATTATGGACTAAGCCGACTTTAGTGATTTGAGTTCGTTTGAGAGCATCGAGAACGACGATGACTCGTTGATAGGCGATATCGCGATCGGCTCGAACGGCGATGGTTAGCTCTGGATAAGTTGATTTTAGGTTTTGGAGAACTCGATCCAGTTGTGAATCGGCAATGGCCTCTTTTTCGACAAAGATTTGTCCCTGAGGATTAATTGAAATGGTCTTGAGATTGTGGGCCTCAACCGATCCTTTTCCGGGGGTTGCGATCGGGAGATTAACATCAATAGAGTTTTCGAGGAGAGGAGTGGTGATGATGAAGATAATTAAAAGAACGAAGGCAAGATCGAGAAGGGGGGTGATATTGAGCTCTGCCATTCCTGAGTGGGCAGATCGTTGAGTGAAGCGTTTCATAGTTCTTGAGGCGGTTAGGCTACTCAGGAACTCATTAAAATAAAAGTCATTTTAAGGTTAGGCGATAAAGAAGAGGTGTTCACCGGTGGGCTCCTCCTCTTTTTCGATTTCGCCATGATGATCGTAGGCTTTGGTGACGGGGACAGGATTCACTGCACGTGGGGAGTCCGGTTTGGTGACGGGACTTGTATTTAATAAGGCACTGATTTGAGATGCTTGTTGTGTGAATTTTTCGTTAACCGTTCGAGCAGAGTCATTTGCGACTGCGGCTTGAATTGCGGGGATGTTGGATAATGAATCGATCACAACTGTAAGTTACTTGAGCGAATCAAAATCGCAAGGGAGAAAAATTATTCCTGTTATATCCGTCTAAAACAACTCTGGATTTGAGAGGGATTGAAATCCTCAAGCAGTTCTCACGCAACGCCGCTTCCTCCTACGTCCAAGCACTACGGCGAGACAAGCCGCCGCCACGTCAGAGAGGGAGAGGGTCGTGAGCTCTTTCCTATCGGCGCCTCCTTCGGCGGCTGCCGTCTCCAGAGAATCTCTCTCGTTTCTTTGAAAAAAGGATTTTCAAAAAACGATCAAGTTTCTCTGGAGGGGATCGGTTTCGCCTCTCCTCGGAAAGAGCTCACGATCCTCTCCGTGGTAAATTCTCGGATTGTTTTAATAGAGCGGCATGGATCAGGGGTGGATTTATCTCTTTCGCTTTAGGCTAATCGCTTCTAGCCAATAGCTGCTCTTTGCCCCCCTTCGCCCATGCCGCTCCGTCAGCTGACGGAGCGGCGCTCCATTTCTCTTTTAAAAATAGGGAGGAGGCTCGAAAGAGCCGTGGTCAGAACGAGGGGGGGGAGTAGGGATTTAACGTAGCGGCGGCTTGTCTCGCCGAAGTGCTTGGACGAAGGAGGAGGCGTCGTTAACGAAACCCCTGCTCACCCTTTGCAAATCTTCAATTTGGTTGCGCCCCCATTGACCCCTGCGCCAAACGTTCGAGACCCTGTTTTACAGCAACTGCTTCGCAATCGGTTTTCCTGGTTGGTTGAATCCCTGTTACCCCTATTCAAACCTTTCAGATTCCATGGGTTTTATTTCGTTTTACGAAGGTTTTGCCCTCGGCTCTCCAACTTCTTTCCCTTTTGGTATTGCGCTTTGCGCAGGTAGTGCGCGAGACAATGTCTTTAAGATTTTTTGTTTTAGTGGCACCAATGTTATTTTTTCATAAAAAATGATTGCGTGGTGATGCGGTGGCATTATAGTCCCCTTCGCAAAACAAGGAGATTTTTATGGCAGATAAAGCAAATCGATATGGCGAGAACATCGCAGGACAATTTTTCGTAGACAACAATTGCATTGATTGTGATCTTTGTCGTGAAACCGCCCCCGCTAATTTCACTCGTCAAGATGACGGAGGGTACTCTTTCGTTTACAAACAACCAACGACTCCTGAAGAGGAGGAGCTTTGTAAGCAAGCGATGGAAGGATGTCCTGTCGAAGCGATTGGAAACGACGGCGTTTAATCATCGAAAAAACTGTTTTTGAGGAACGCCTTCGGAACTCTGTTTTCCGAAGGCGTTTTTCGTTATAAGAATTATTTATGCCTGACCATCTCTTTCAACGCGAAGCTCTTGCGGTATGGATCGATCATCGTCTCGACTCAACGCTTGCGAGCTTACTGAGTCGCTCTCGGAGTCAAATCCAGAAATGGTTTGATGAAGGGTTAGTCGTGCATGCGAAAACGCAAAAGCCGTATATCAGTAAATATAAGATTAAGTTCGACGATGAGATTTTAGTCAAAGAGCCGGAATTTTCCTCCTCGGTTCCTGATTTGATTCCGGAAAAAATTCCGTTGGATATCGTTTTTGAGGATGATCACTTTTTAATTGTTAATAAACCCCCCGGACTGGTGGTTCATCCGGCTGCGGGTCATGCGACAGGGACCTTGGTTCATGCCTTGCTTTATCATTGTGGAAAGGAGCTTTCTAAGGTGGGAGGGTTGGAGCGACTCGGGATCGTTCATCGTCTGGATCAAGATACGAGTGGACTCATGCTCGTGGCGAAGACCGATTCCGCACATCAAAACTTATCTTATCAGTTTGAGAAACGGACGATTCAAAAGTTTTATACGGCGCTGTGTTGGGGGTCCTTTCGCATTCCGACGGGGGACATTGAGGGGCCGATTGCACGTCACCCCGTGAATCGTAAAAAAATGGCGGTGGTGGGAAGTGGTAAAGCGGCGCATACGACCTATTTTTTAAAGGAGCAGTATGACATGGCGGCATGGATTGATTGCCAGTTGCATACCGGAAGGACGCATCAGATTCGGGTTCATTTATCGCATATGGGTCATTCGGTGTTAGGGGATGCGCTTTATGGGAGGGGAAAGAAGATTCCGGGAATGGTGGAGATCCCTCGTCAGATGCTTCATGCGCAGCGAATTGCTTTTAAGCATCCGAAGAGTGGAAAAGAGGTCGAGTTTACAAGCGATCTTCCGAAGGATTTTAAGAAGGTCTTGAAGTATTGGCAAAAACGGATGGGGTAATCTCCAGATCTTTCCCTAAGGAAAGATAAGAAATCTCTAAGGAAGGCACGGAAGCAGGAATAGGAATGGGAGTTTTAACCGCCAAGGTCGCGGAGTCACGCAATGGATCAAGAGATTTAAACAGAATCGATTGAGTTTGGAGTCAATCCTGAATCATCTAAAAATCACTCTTTAAAGCCTGTTTTAAGACACTGCCGTCGAAAACAACTCTGGATTTGAGAGGGGAAATTGAAGAGGGGAATTGAAATTCTAAAACAGTTCTCGCGCAACGACGCAACGCCGCGACGTCAGAGAGGGAGTTCTGATCAGTAAGAGCGTAAGCGATAGATCCCTGTTTTTAAAAAGAGATCGAAAGCTCGTTTTCGAGAACTTTTTAAAAATAGGGAGGAGGATCACAAGAGCCGTGGTCAGAACGAAGGGGGGGAGGGTTTTAACGTGGCGTCGTCGCGGCGTTGCGTGAGACAATGTATTTAAGGTTTTTTCATTTCATGCCTCCATGCTTTCTTTAGAGAGATTTGGATCGATTTTATTTCACCCTTTTGGTGAAAGAATGATCTGGGTTTATCCCATTTCTTTCATTAGAAGCATTACAGAAAAGAGCGGAAATTTTTGATTCGAAAAAGGTTATGAAAAGTCTTACGGAGTACCTCTTTAGTCGAAAGATAGTTCTCAACAACCTCCCGTCCTTTCTTAATCCCCTCTAAAGCCCCGCGAAGACTTAATCTCTCCATCTCCAAAATTGAATAGGAGACCCCCACGGCCTGAGCATGGTGCGCATCACTCCCCGCAGTCATCGCTATTCCCCTCTGCTGAGCATAATCTCTCGCCTGTCGATTACACCGATGAAGGGTCGTTGCCGCATTAAAAACCTCAATCGCATCCAGAGGAAGGGAATTTAAAACACTCTCTCGTATCCCCGCTCGAAATAAATCATACGGATGCGGAGCAATCGCAACCCCCCCTTTAGCATGAATAATCGCTATCGCCTCAGCCGCAGATATCCCTTTATAATTCGGCAACTCCACTCCCAACGCCAAAAGATGCCCCTCCGCGGTCGAAATCTCCTGTCCAGGAATAATCAATAATCCATCGACCGGCATCCCATCCTCACGGATCAATCCCGCTTTTCGATAATAGTCAACGCACTCACATGTATTATGATCGGTTATCGCAAACCCATCGAGTCCTCTTTGACGCGCCATCGCAACAATCTCCTCCGGCTTGCTCACTCCATCAGAAGAAAAATAGGAATGACAATGAAGATCGATTTTAAATTTTGATTTATTTTCCATGCGAAACTCAACTCACTTAATCATGAATCCGATCATCGCCAAGCAAAAGGATGATTTATTCTATTTTTAGATTTCAGGGTTTAAAGGAAGAAAGCCCCCCCGCAACATGAAGTCTCACCCAATTGAATTGATTTTCTTGGACAAGTGCCGAATAACGCCGCTTCGCCTCCGTCCACTTTCTCAAGGAATCGATTACCTCTAATTGACTCGCTACTCCCTTTTCATAATCATTTTTCTGAAGGAGGTAGTTCTCCTCTGCAAGGGCCACCCACTCATGGAGTCGAATACGCTCTAATGAGGAGTAATTAAAATTGGAAAATCGAGTCCGTATCTCTTGATCAACCGTTCGTTTTAAACGTTCAATTTGAAGTTGATTTTGCTGAAGCAACGCTTTTTGTTCTTTAATCCTCGCCTCAACGATCCCTCCTTCAAAGATAGGAAGATCCATCGTCAGTAAAACCTTCCAATCTCCTTTCGTACGCGGTTCCTGTCTCAAGGAATAATCGGCACTTAAATCGACGGTCGGAAGATGCTCTGCCCGTACGACATCGACCTTTTTACGTGCCGCCCGCTCCTCCGCTAAAGCGGCTAAATAATCCGGTCGATACTCGATCTCCTTCAAATAATCCTCTAAAAAACGGACATCCCATTGGGGCTCGCTCTTTTTAATTTGAATATCACGAGAGGGAAGAGCGATCAAAAAAGCCAAAATCTCTTTCGTCGCCTGAAATAAGGCCCGTGTCTGTTGTTCATTCACTCGCGATTCAGCCAAATCCGATCGCACCGCGATCAGTTCACTCGGTCGAGATTTCCCCAGTTTCACTCGATTTTCCATCTCCGTGACTCGTTGACTAAGAGTCGTTTGTAGCTCCAAAATAAGTTTTAAATCCTCCTCATATTGGATCCATTGATAAAAAGCCCCCGCAACCTCCTCATATAAGACCTCTCGACTTCTCTTCAATTCAAATCCCTTCGCGGTTTGACCCTCCTTCGCCGCACTCGCCGCACTAAACTCTCGAAATCCACGAAAGATCGGCTGAGCCACGGTGATCTTCCCCTCCCACGAATCCATCGTCGGCACTTTTCTCGAAGCAGTAGACAAAGAACTATTCGATCGACTTAAGTTCTGCCCATACGATTGATCCTCCCACGTCGGAGTCGCTTTGGCATGAATTTGAGGGAAGGCGGTTGAAATCGCCTGCCAATAAAGGGCCTCTTGAACTTTGATCTCACTCGCCTTCATCCCTAATGTCTCACTTTTCATCACCGCAAGCTCGTAGCACTCCTGAAGTCCTACGATTTGAGGTCCCCCCGTAGGGAGAGAAAACAAAAAGGAAAATCCAAGTAAGAACGCAAGAAAGAACCACATATAACAATCACCCAAGCAGAATGACTTTTCCATGGCAATCATCCAATCCGAATCGAACTAATTCGACACCCTAACTTTTCTCCTAATAAACGAGAAAAATCAGGACGCCGTGTAAACTGAAATCCTAACGCATTATTAAAACAACGAACATAAGCAATTCCCTTCAACTCATCCACCCGATGAAGCCAAGACTCTTGTGAAACCTCCGCCCCCACAACCTCTCGCCAAATTTTCTGATAACGATCCGGATTTCTTTTTTGGATCGATTTAATCTTCTGCATCACCTCAGAGAGAACTTGATTCCGATACCCTTTAAAGGGCTCTGTTTCCGGAGTACTCTCTTGAGACTGAGCCCAATCATCATAAATTCGTCGCTCAAGCTCCCCCTTTACACTTTCCAGAAGTTGTTCGAGAGGAATTAAACTCCCGACCTTCTCGACTCCTTCTAAAAAATCTCGATAAACCTGTTCCTTGATCTCCCAATAACGTGGCTGCGGAATTCTGAGCGCGGGACGATCCGGAGTCTCTCCCCCAATAATTTTTTCAAGACCTTTATGCTCGATATAGGCCTGTTTTTTTCTCCCACGAGGAACCCGAGAGAGTCCTAAAAGACGATAAGTCTTTAACTCCTCCTTTTTTGATTTGTTCAGCTCCTCCATCCCCTTAAATTGATTCAGCAACAGTCGATTGTCGATCGATTCTTTTAAAAGTTAAAAAAAACTCTGAGCAATTGAATCGGCCACAAGCCTCCCTTGAGGGCTCAAAACCCAAGAATCCCCGCGCTCCTCAATCAATCCCTCTTTTTGCAGTTGATCAATGGTTCGAATCGATTCATTTCGATGGCTAAAATGCTCTTTCAGGACCCCCTCGCGAGTCCTTAATCCGAGCATCACTCTTTCCTTCCAAAAAATCTGTGGGGTAATCTCCTCCCGTTCTCGCTGAGGAACCCCCGATCGCATCCCCTCCTGAATATAACTCTCCGTATCGGCCCTATTCGTCCATCGCTCATGTTGAACCGTCGAAACCGCACTCGGACCAAACCCTAAATAGTCGCTTCCTTTCCAATAGGCCTGATTATGTTTCGATTCATTTCCTAAAAGAGAAAAATTAGAAATCTCATAACGGTGCAGATTGCCTTTCTGAAGGATCGCCTCCGTGATCTCAAACATCTCCTGTCGTTCCGATTCATTCGGAATAATGCTCCCCTGACTCACTTTCTCAAAAAAAGGAGTATCCTCTTCATACGTCAGTTGGTAAGCGGAAATATGATTCGGCGAAAGGGAAAGAGCGATCTCTAAAGTCTCTCGCCAATGAGATTGATTTTGCTGCGGGAGCCCAAAAATAAGATCGATATTTAAATTTTTAAATCCGTGCGAACGAAGATCCCGAAAGGTCTGACAGGCCTCGAGAGAGTCGTGTTGACGCCCTAAAAGTTTCAACTCCTCGTCACGAAACGATTGAACCCCTAAACTGATCCGATTAACTCCCGAACTCTTCCAGACCTCCACCTTCTTATCCGTGACGGTGGCAGGATTCACCTCCAGTGTAAATTCTCCCTCTGAAGACAAGGGAGGTAGGGCCTCTTGAATTCTTGAAAATAAGGGGGCCGAAAGCATCGAGGGGGTTCCTCCGCCGATAAAGATTGTCTTCAAATCCCAGACCACATTCGCCGATTGAATCTCTCGAACTAAGGCCTCAACAAATCTCTCCTGCTTAGAGACCCCGCCCCCATGAACATAGAAGGAACAATACGGACAAACCTTGGCGCAAAAGGGAATATGCAAATAGAGATGTTGAATCACCGGTTTTAACATGAGCTCTTTCATTAGCAGAGAGTTTCTGAATCAGGCAGCAAATAAAAGCGTATGAGGACATTGGTGTCCAAAACAAGAAACCTTAAATACATTGTCTCGCGCAACGACGCCACGACGCAACGTTAAATCCATACTCCCCCCCTCGTTCTGGCCACGGCTCTTTCGAGCCTCCTCCCTATTTTTAAAAAGTTCTCGAAAACGAGCTTTCGATCCCTTTTTAAAAATAGGGAACTATCGCTTACGCTCTTGGGGTCAGAACATCCCCCACTTCATACAAAAACAATCTGAGAATTTATCCCTGAGAGGATCATGAGCTCTTTCCGAGGAGAGGTGAAACCGATCCCCTCCAGAGAAACTCGATCGTTTCTTGAAAATCCTTTTTTCAAAGAAACGGAAGAGATTCTCGGGAGGCGGCAGCCGACAAAGGAGGCGCCGATAGGAAAGAGCTCACGATCCTCTCCCTTTCTGACGTTGCGGCGTCGCGTCGTTGCGCGAGAACTGTTTTAGAATTTCAATCCCCCTCCTCTAATTCACATATCAAATCCAGAGTTATTTTGGATGGTAGCGATATGGGACAGGGAACAATACTTGACCTCCATGGTTCTCCCTCATACGATTTCCATGCCCTACCTTGTTCGTGACGACGGATGCATGTCTTTCCTCCGTAAATCATAAAAATGGGAAGCCTCGCTCACTTCACTGTGACGCCTGGCCTTGACTGGACGGCGAAGCCCAAGTGGCCGCTTCCACCTTAACCTACATGGGTCGAAAGATCCCATCCTGACGGCAAGGCGGGGCATTTTTTAAATCATGAAAACTCCAAAGGGGATTCAGATTTAAAATAATTTTAATTGTCGATTCAACCTTCAAACATTAAATTAAAGAGATGGGACTTTGGGACTCTTCTACATCAGTCGACCGTGAGAAAAAAGCGCTTGAGGAAAAACAACGAGCGATTCAACGTCAAATCCAAGAACTCCACCAAAAGGTTCATCACCTCTCTCAAAATCAATCGGAAGAAAAACCGACTCCGTTCCAAGAGGAGGAGGAGATCCGTCCCCTCGAAGGGCACCATCGACTTCCTAAACGAAAAAAAAATCCCACTCCCTCTCTCCGCACACATCAAAATCGAGATCGTAATCTATTTTTTCTCTTTATGGGGGTCTTTATCTTTTTTCTCTATCTCATCTTTAGACTCTGGAATGCCGCCCCTTAAATAACCATTAGTATCCAGCTAAAACAAAAAAACCTTAAATACATTGTCTCACGCAACGGCGCCACGACGCCACGTTAAATCCCTACTCCCCCCTCGTTCTGACCTCGGCTCCTCCGAGCCTCCTCCCTATTTTTAAATAGTTCTCGAAAACAAGCTTTCGATCTCTTTTTAAAAATAGGGATCTATCGCTTACGCTCTTGAGGTCAGAACTTCCCCCCATTTCATACAAAAACAATCCGAGAATTTCTCACGGAGAGGATCGTGAGCTCTTTCCGAGGAGAGGTGAAACCGATCCCCTAAAGAGAAACTCGATCGTTTTTTGAAAATCCCTTTTTCAAAGAAACGGGAGAGATTCTCTTTAGGCGGCAGCCGACAAAGGAGGCGCCGAAAGGAAAGAGATCACGATCCTCTCCCTCTCTGACGTGGCGGCGTCGCGGCGTTGCGCGAGAACTGCTTTAGGATTTCAATCTCACTCCTCTAATTCACCTCTCAAATCCAGAGTTATTTTGGACGGATATGTTAAATGACTATTTTAATAACTTGAAATTTACCTTTTAAAACTTATAAAGACTCAAATGGCTTCGGAATCTGTAATACCGAAAGGGGAATCCTCTCATCCTTTCGTTAATCCCCTGAGAGAAGTGGTTCAAAATAAGCTTAATAACGGAAAGCTCGAGCTTCCCGTACTTCCCGAAGCCGCCGCTCAAGTCGTCACTCTCAGCTACGATGAAAATTGTGATGTTTCTCAACTGACGACCGTCATTAAAAGAGATCAAGCCCTCTCGGCCAATGTTCTTCGAATCTCCAACACTCCCGTTTACTCCTCAGGAACTCAAATCAAGTCTCTCGATCATGCCGTATCTCGATTGGGAATGAAAAAAGTCCGTGATATCGCACTGATTATCTCCTGTGAAAGTCGGGTCTTTAAAGTTCCCGGTTTTGAAAAAGAGGTCCGACTTCTCTTTAAACACTCTTTAGCCGCTGCCGGTTTCGCGGAGGAGATCGCTCGACTCCGACGCCTCAACGTCGAGGAATCCTTTCTCGCCGGCCTCCTTCATGACATCGGTAAACCCCTTCTCTACCAAACAATCTCAGATTTACAAAAAGAACGCGGGGAGGATTTCCCTCGGGAAGCGGTTCAAATCATTGTTCAAGAGTTCCATCAAAATCTAGGGTCTGAAATGGTTAAAAAGTGGGCTCTCCCCGAAAGACTCGTCGAAACGATTGCCTATCACCATATTCCCATGGAGGCCCCCACCTGCTCGCAACAAGCTCAACTGACCTCACTCGCAAGCGACTTCTCACATCATTTGGTGGGACCGTCAGAAGTTTCCGAAGAAACGCTTCGAGATCATCCAATGCTCGCTCCTCTTAATTTATATGAAGAAGAGGTCAACAAACTCTTTGAACGAAAAGAAAAAGTACTCGAACTTGTTCAGGCGGTCTCATGAGTGAAGCGATTTATCAATGCGATATCCTCGTCATCGGCAGTGGTCCTGCAGGACAAAAAGCGGCAATTCAGGGAATTAAATCCGGTAAAAAAGTAATTGTCATCGAACAAGAGGGTAAAGTTGGTGGCGCTTGCGTTCATCGTGGAACGATTCCAAGCAAAACCTTACGCGAAACCGCCGCGGCCTTTATCGGATTCAGAAGACGAACCGGAAATATTTTCAAACTCGAGTTGAATGAAGAGACACAAATCTCGACATTGATGAAACGACTCGAGGAGGTCATCAAAGCCCATGAACGCTATATGGGGAATCAACTCGAACGAAATGGAGTCGATCTCTGGCATGGACGAGCAAAATTTATCGATGCCAATACCGTAGAAGTCCTGAAAATCGATCGCACCCGTCATCGAGTTCAAGGAAAAACGATTCTGATTGCCGCCGGGTCTCAACCCCGCAACCCCGAAAATATGATCGTTGATCACGAACATATTTTAGATAGTGATTCCATTCTCTCCATGATCTACCTCCCCAAAACGATGACCGTCTTGGGGGCTGGCGTCATTGCCTGTGAATATGCCACTATTTTTGCCTCACTCGGAGTCAAGGTCACTATTATTGATAAGACCGATCGCCCCCTTGCCTTTCTCGATCCGGAAATTACCGATCGTTTTGTGAAAAGCTTTGAGTCGACCGGAGGCCGCTTTATTCCTAAAGGAGCGGTTAAAACCTGCGTTTGGAATGGAATCGATCAAGTCCTCACCACCCTCGAAAGCGGTGAAGTCGTCGAATCCGAAAAATGTCTCTTCGCCCTGGGTCGAGTCGCCTGCCTAAAAGGACTGAATATTGAGGCCGCGGGACTCAAGCCCACAGACCGCGGAATTATTGCCGTCAATGAGTTTTGTCAGACCACGGTTCCTCATATTTATGCCGCCGGGGATGTCGTTGGACCTCCCTCTCTTGCCTCCTCCTCGATGGAGCAAGGGCGACGAGCGATCCTTCATGCCTTGGGTCTCCCGATCGGAAAATCAGGGGAGACGCTGCCCATGGGAATTTACACCATTCCAGAGATGTCGAGTGTCGGACTCTCGGAAGCGGATGCGATCAAGAAATATGGCAGTGCGATCGTCGGACGTGCCAAATTCGAAGAGGTCGCTCGCGGACAGATTGCCGCCATTCAAGATGGAATGCTCAAGTTAATCTGTGATCCTCAAGGAAAAAAACTCCTTGGAATCCATATTATCGGAGAGGGATCGACCGATTTAATTCATGTCGGACAAATGGCGCTCTATGCGGAATGCGAAGTCGATGTCTTTGTCGATAATATCTTTAATTTTCCGACCATGACAGAGGCCTATCGCGTGGCGGCCTTTGATGCGATTGAGTCCCGCAATAAACTTGCGAAAACGTAATGCCTCAGGGCTCTGCTCCTCACTTCACGATTGGAACGTGGATGCGTGAATCCGATCTCGCTTATTTTCCCGCCCTGTTTTCAAGTCATTCCGACATCCAGCTCATCGATGGGAGAGAGACTCTGATCGACGGCAATCAACTGGATGGTCTTTTGCTCACGGGCGGCGGCGATATCTCGGCTCGATTTTTGAAACAACCCGTTCCTGATCCCTCTATTCTAGACTCCGTGAATGAGACTCGTGATGAATGGGAGTTTCCAATGCTTGAAAAGGCCCTCTCAAGAAAAATTCCGATCTTGGCGATCTGTCGTGGACTCCAAGTTTTGAACGTCTCCCTCGGAGGAACCCTTCATCTCGATATCCCAGGTCACAATCGACCAGAACAAAAAAGTGATAACTGTCAATCCCTTCGCTATGACTCACGACGCACGCTTTGTTTTAAAAAGGTCAATAGTTCTCATCACCAAGCCCTTCATCAACTCGGAAATGGACTTCGAGTCGAGGCATGGCACGCAGAGGACGGAACCATCGAACAAGCACGCTTAGAGGGGTATCCCTTTGCACTGGGAACCCAATACCACCCAGAACGAGATCCCTCCTATCGCCCCCTCTTTGAACTGTTTATCAACGAGGTCCGACGGGGAGACCACCTCCCTCGATCCGCTCCGAAGAATTTCAGAGTGAACAAGTGAGAGAAGAAAAGGCAACTCGTAGAGGCATGGCTCAAATGAAAAAAGAACTCTTTAACGAACTTTGCGAAAGTATCAAAGAAGCGGGACAAATTAAAAAAGGAAAGAAACGTCCTTCTCGCTTTTATATTGGACACTCTGAAGGCTCTTTAACTATTCGGATGAAACTAGGATTGTCCCAATCTAAATTTGCTGCCTTGATGGGAGTAACAGAAGATTGTGTTCAAAACTGGGAACAAGGTCGCCGTAAGCCTAATGGAGCCGCAAAGCTTTTACTCAAGATCGCAGAAAAGCACCCTCAAATCGTTTTAGAATCAGCCCGAGCTTAAATTGCTTCTCTCTCTCTTACAAATTGAGGGACTACCTTGATGGACACGCTATTTAAATCGAGACTAAAAAACATCGAATTAGGTGCTGGCTATAATCTTCATTTGGAGTTTCAAGATCAATTTCGTTGTAAAATTGATTTAGAACCACTCCTCTCCGGAGAACTCTTCGAACCCTTGAAAGAGCTACACCAGTTTTCCCAATTTCATATTTCAGAATGGGGAACAATCGAGTGGCCAAATAGCGCCGATATTGCTTCTGATGCTCTACGAATCTGGGCAGAAAAGGGGAAAGTTCTTTCTGACGAAGAAACAGAAAAAATCCTCATGGAAAACTATTCTATTCTTTGAACGGAATCGTTTAGTCCCGCCGCATCGGCGTTGTTGCGGATTCCTGTTGTCACGCTCTGAAGATAGCCCTCCGCTTCTGAATGATCAACGGTGATTTTAAAGAGAAAAATTTCGAAAAATAAATTATTTTTTATAAAAAAACGTTGAACGTTGGACTGACCCCAGCGCATCCCGATTTCATCGAGCTTGCCGCTTGCTGGGCTCACGTCCGACGAAAATTCTTCGAAGCCCAAGAGCACGAACTTAAAAAAGCGAAGCGGATTTTGAGATTGATTAAGCTTCTCTATGCCTACGAAAGATCATGGAAAGATCTCA
>CAMCYL010000041.1 GCA_945883905.1 Akkermansia muciniphila
TCTAGGTAGCGGCTCGGCTTTCGGGTTTTTGCATTTTCGATGCTCATAAGATGGAGTTCATTGTCATTATAGCCTGATGATTCAGTTAAGTGTCTCGCTTGTAGGTTCGACCTCACGGTCTCTTCCCAGACACCCCTTACGGTTGCGAATCGTCTAATTCAACCGACGGGACTTTCACCCGCTAGGACGCCGTCCTCGACGGCGCACACCTTAAATAAGTCAATAATTGCTTGCTATGTACAGGGGCTAATTTCTCAATCGACTTAAGCTCGACAACGACTTGTCCCTCAACAATGAGATCGGTACGAAAACCCTCCTCAAAAATCATCCCATCATACTCAAATGTAATCGACTTTTGACGTTCAACTCGAAACCCCCTTCGTTCCAAAGATCGAGCTAATATCGCCTCATAAACAGACTCCAATAATCCAGATCCCAACTCCATATGGATCTTCATCGAAGCATCAATAATCGCCCCTGTAATATCATCAAGCTGTTTCATTAAAACTCCTCTCTCCGCGCTCTCCGTGCCTCCGCGTGAAAATCCTCTTGATTTTCTCGCATCTAAAGCAACTTCAACGCCGCCCGAATCATCTCCTCAGTCGTCAAGGCTGGATTCTCGCTCTGAACCGTCGTCACGGCCTTCTGTGAATCCACCTGTTTATAGCCCAGCGTAATCAAGGCCATAATCGCATCATTACGATTGCGCTCCACAGGAGTGGTCGCCTGTTTCTGCGTCTGCCAAACCTCTGAAACCCCCATCCGATCTCTTAACTCAAGGACGATACGTTCCGCTGTTTTCTTTCCCACTCCTTTGATTCGACTCAACGCCACACTATCACTACTTAATATCGCCTGTCTGAACTGTACCACCGGCATCCCACTCAAAACGGAAAGAGCCATCTTCGGCCCAATTCCATCGACATAATCGACTAATAACTTAAATAAATCCTTCTCCTCCGCCGTCGCAAATCCAAAAAGAGTATGCGCATCCTCTCGTACCTGTAAAATCGTCAACAACTTCACTTCTGCCGGCGGCAAAGGAAGCTTCTCAAAGGTCGTCATCGGAACCTGAACCAAATACCCCACCCCATTCACCTCAATGATCAAATGTGTCGGATAAGATTCGACTAATTGACCCTTTAAAAAAGCGATCACAAAACCCCTTTTTTCTTCAAAAAGGGAATCAACTCATCGACGCCAAAATCAGCCAAAACCTCCCCCTCCCAATCCATCGTTGGGGTCTTCGTTTGTCCGGAAAGCTCGATCATCTCTTCAAAGGCCTCCTGATTGCTCCGAACCTCAATCCTCTCAAAAGCAATTTTATTCTCTTGCAAAAACTCCTCCGCCTCTTCACACCACGGACATCCCTCTTTCACATAAAGTTTTGGCTTAATCATCCTGCGATCATAATCCTTAGATCACCCTCGCCAAGCGATTTTACAAACTCAAAAAGATCTCTCGCTTTATTACGAATATTTGAGTAAAAATCAAAAATGATCCGCTCTTACGTTTTCTCTGAAGGGAAATTGATCGGAGAAGGCGTGGATACCGACGCCCTCAAGCTCGTTCGTGCCGATAAAGGACTCCATATTTGGGTCGATCTCGACCAACCCACCCCCCAAGAGTCTAAACTTATTCTCGAAGAGGTCTTCAATTTTCACCCATTATCGATCGAGGATTGTCTTGCCGTCAGTCATCTCCCCAAAATCGAAGATTACGAAGACTATCTCTTCCTCGTGATGCATGCCGTCGATTTCTCCCGCAAAGATAAATTCGTCACCTCTGAGGTCGATTTCTTCCTCGGGAAAGAATTTCTCGTCACTCATCACACTGTCCCGATCCGCAGCCTTCAATCGGTCATCGATCGACTCCAAAAAAATTCTCATCAAATCGCTCGCATGCCCGATCGACTCCTTCACACGCTCCTTGATTCACTCGTGGACAACTATCAGCCGGTAATCTCTGAGCTGACCTACGAAATACAAGAACTTGAAGATCAACTCTTCTCCGAAGATAAACGCGATCAGAAAAACTGCATGAGCGAATTTCTCTCGATCAAAAAAGATGTTCTTAACCTTCGTCAAATCGTTCGCCCTCAACGAGAATTAATCAACCGTATTGTTCATAACGAATTTAAAATCATTCGATCGACACTGACTCCCTACTATCGCGACGTTTATGATCACCTTTATCGCATTGAAGAAAGTGCCTCCAATCACAATGATCAACTGATGCTCTCCATGGATGTCTTTCTCAATAAAGCCTCCAATGAAACGAACCAAGTCATCAAAGCCTTAACCATGGTCACCGTTTATACCACCCCCGCAACTTTAATCGCGAGTTGGTACGGAATGAACTTTGTTCACATGCCAGAGCTCCATACTCACTATGGCTATCTGTACGCGGTTCTTATTACTTTAATTACGACGATAATCCTTTATTTCTGGTTTCGTAAAAAACTGTAATCTACTTCTCTAGAGAGGATTTGATTCCTAAAATCGCTCGAATCTCTTTAATCCGACTCTCAAATTGAGGATGATCAGGTGCTTTTGAGACAATCGTAAACATTAAATTCACCGCTTTATTTTGGAGTCCAAAATCCCTCAAATCTTGCGCCTGCTTCCACTGCAAAGTCAGTAAATCATTTTCATGAGCGTATTTCTGCTCGTTACTCAGTGAACTATACTTTATAACAAGATCCGCCCACTCTAAACGTTTTCCCCATAAATCAAATAAACGTAAATCTTTTGAACTCCGATACCCTTCCATAAATAATTTATCCAAAATCTGTTCTGAACTTGAAAGAACCAAATCCCATCCTTTCGTCTCCTTCAAAAGAGGCTCCAAGCGATAAGCCTTTGAAAAATAACTTCCTGAAAGAGTAACCCCTACGGATTGCGCTCTAAAATCAGGAGTCACAGGCTTATCCTTTTTTTCCTTTTCAAAAGATAAAATCGAATTGCGAATTTCAAAACAAAGCCCTAGGAGGCTCTCCTGCAATTGAGATAACTCTGTTTTCTTATAAGCCTTTCCCCATAATTGAAAATAACGAAGCTGAAAAGAGATCCATTTCTTAAAGTTCTTGTCCCCCAACATCGCTTCGTTCTTTCCCTTCCACTCGTTCCACTCCTTCGAGTCCAAGGCCTTTCCTTCAAAATCGGTGCGTCGAACACAAGCCTGATAAAACTTAACCCCCTCCTCTTCCGAATTTAATCCAGCGACCAAGTCCTGAGTAAAACTTTCGAAATCCCCCTGAAGATCCTCGATCTGTTTTTTTTCTAATTGATCTAACAATTTTTTAATCCCTTCTAAATCCACTTTCGGATCATCTTGAAGCGTCTGCCCTAAAATCAGGGAACTTCCTAAAATCACCGTAAAAACGGTGAGGAGTAACAATTTCATTCTATAGAGCTACCATAAATAACAATACTTGCAAAACCTTCATTTGAGATTTTTAATCGCTTAAATTAAATCCTTTACGATTTGATCCAGGCTTTTATATTGCTGATATTGTGGCTGTAAAAACTGCTGAAGATACTCACGATCATAAAGTCATTCAATTTTCTGTCTTTTTAGAAAACAAAGCTGGAAAACTACTCGATATCGTCTCCCTTTTTGGACAATACAACGTCCATGTTGTCGCCCTCACGATTCTCGATACCGTCGATTGCTCAGTGGCACGACTCGTCGTCGACGACCCCGACCTCGCCCGCTCTCTTTTTCAAGAACATGCCCTTGCCTTTTGTGAGGCCAATCTAGTTGTTGTCGAACTCCCGAGTAGCGCCTCCGATCTTCGCAATGTGCTCAAGGCACTCCTTCAAGCCGAGGTGAATATCCACTTCACCTACTCCTTTTTAACACGCCCCCGAGGAAAGGCCGCTCTTGCAATGTGCGTCGAGGATGAGGAATGCGCCACTAAAGTCCTTCTGCAAAATCAGTTCAAAGTCTTATCTCAAAAAGACATTACTCGCTGATTCCCCTGTGACCTACCTTCAATTTCACGCTCTTTTTAATCTCCCCCCGCTACTCCTTCTCCTCTTCCATCAAAAAGATCACCCCCTTCAACCGGCAGAATACCTCTGTCTAGGAGCAATATTTATCGCCGTCGGACTCTTTACCTCCCCTTGGGATAATGCCGCTGTCAAAAAAGGGATCTGGGGATTTCCGGACAAACAACACACCTTTAAAATTAAATATCTCCCCATCGAAGAATATCTCTTTTTTTTCGTTCAATCCCTTCTCGTAATCCTCTCCGTCCGTAGCGCATATCTCTTTTTTCCCTCTCTCTCACTCCACCTTGAAACCTCCCTCACTCCACTTAAAGGAGGATTAACCCTCCTTCTGTTGCTACTCTGGATTTTTTACGGACGATATACGAAAAAATACCCCCTCTCTCCCCGTTGGAACTACACTTTTCATCTCTTCTATTGGTTTACTCCTCTCCTGCTCCTCCAATGGATCATCGGCTACGAACTTTTCCCACTCCTGATCCCCCTCCTCCTCTTAAGTCTCGCTTGGGGACTCTACTACACTCTTTGTGATCTCATCGCAACCCACCAAGGAATTTGGCATTTCGACTCTCATCAAATTCAAGGCTATAAAATATTGAATATTCTTCCTTGGGAGGAATCGGCCTTCTTCTGGATCACCAGCCTCCTCGTCGCCCAATCCTACCTTCTCTTACTTCCCCCTTCACTCCGATAAATCGGAGTTGAAATTCAAGGAGAATGACTCATATTCGATTCATGAAGGTAAAAAATACATTCAAAAATATGCTCCCCATTCTCCTCTGTTTTTTAACGCTCTTACACCCTAGCTTAGGCGATACTCCTCTCGAAAAGAAAATGGATCAGATGAAAAAAGCTTATAAAGAGCTTTCAAAATCACTTGAAAATCCAAATGAAAAAGAGAAAGCGAAATATGAAAAGCTTGCCATAAAACTTCGCGATCTCATGAAAGATTCTGAAAAACTTTCCCCAGAAAAAACCAATACAATTCCCGCTGAAAAAAGGGCCGCCTTCATTGCAGGATACCAACAAGCGATTCAACAAAGCGTAACCACTTTAAACTCCCTCATCTTAGCGATCCAATCCTCCCAATGGACAGAAGCCAAACAATTGATCTCCACCTTGAAATCCCAACAAAAAGAGGGCCACAAGGAATATCGCAGCGAACATCCTTAAATGCCATAAAAGGCTTAAAAGCCTAATCCCTAAAATCAAGGGCTGTTTTTTCGCCCCTTCTCCCATACCGTCAAAACCGACGGCACTCCATTTTTTAATTCCTAAGGCAAGAAATGGAATTATTCCATTCGGGTTTCACCCCATGGATGATTTCTCCAATCATCGGTAGATTCTTCTTTCCAAGAGAAACCCCAAAGAAAGACTATCCATGATCAAAAAAGTGAAGTTGAATTTAAATCACCGAATGACGAAGACTCTCCTGCTCTGTGCCGGAACTCTCCCTCTCTTTTATGGAATTATCGGATGCAGTACTCCGGAAGCATCGAAGAGAAGTCAATACACCTCTCCTCCCTCAACTTATGCGGATACCTCCAAAATAATTCAACCCCGCAATCCAGCAAATCCAGGTCTTGTCGGTCCCCGAGGCCCTCAAGGTCCGGTAGGTCCCACGGGAGCGAAGGGCTCCGTCGGAGCGACTGGCGCTCAAGGGATTGTCGCTGTCGGACCTGCGGGCGAGGCAGGTCCTGCGGGAGCCGAAGGAGCTCGTGGAGAAAAAGGGGATACAGGGGCTCAAGGAGCGACGCTTTATGGACCCAAAGGCGCGACAGGTCGAGCCGGCTCCTCTGGTGAACAGGGAGCGAGCGGAGCAACGGGAGCTCAAGGCGCTGTCAGTGTCGTCGATCGTTGGACATTCTATCGTGATTACATTTTTGATGACAACCGATCCGACTTCCATCATCCTTCCGATCTCGAAAAATCAACCGAAATCGCCAAGTACATAAAAGAAAATCCATCGCTCAAAATCGGAATCGATGGATTCATCGATCCACAAACAATGGAAATCGACGAAAAACGCATCGCCACAGTTCGTAACGCACTGATCGCCGCGGGTATTCCTGAATATAAGATCGAAAAGGGGTCTTTTGGGAATCCCCAGTATGCTCGAAAACAGCGGGTCGCTGTTTTTATCCGAACGGCAAATTAATCTCCGAACGAAAACTCTTCATGGCTTGGTCTGTTAAAATGAGGAAATTCCCCTATGAAAAGTAAATTATTTAAATTCTTTCTCTTCTCATTTTCTCTATTCATTGCCCTCCAGTTTATTCCCGTCGATCTCACAAATCCCCCCGAACAAACTACCCTCCAATGGAACAATCCTCGAACTCAGGAGCTTTTCAATCGATCCTGTGCCGATTGCCATAGCCATCACACCCAATGGCCTTGGTATAGTCACATCGCCCCGATCTCTTGGTTTACTAAAGATCACGTCATCGAAGGTCGCGACTCCATGAATATCTCAATCGCAGATCACGCAGAAGCCGATGAAATAGAACACGAGATTAAAACAGGCGAGATGCCGCTCTGGAGCTATACGCTCCTTCATCCCAAAGCAAAACTAACCGAAAGCGAAAAAAAAGAGCTTATCGACGGTTTATATAAAACTTTATCAGAAAAATGAGCCGGACCGGCAAAAAATTAACTCGATTTTAATTTTTCTGCAGCCTCTAAAATCTTATTCGATAAAATTTCATGCCCTTCATCCTGGGGGTGAACCCAATCAGGAAGTAGTTCCTTTGTTTGAATTAAACGAGTATCCACAATTTGTAATGCCTTGTCATTTAAACTCGGAAGCCATTGAAATAAAAAGTCTTGATAGGCCTTTACTCGACTAATAACTCCCTCTCCCGATTTTTTCTCAGGATCAAAACCAGGAAAACTCAACTCGATAAATGGCACTAACCAAGCGATTGGAACTGTTGGAAATCGTTTTCTTAAGTTTTTATAATATTCCTCTATCTCCTTTTGATAATCAGCCAACGACGTCCCCCCAAGCGCATTATTCACACCAATTAATACCGAAACAAAGGCCGGTTTGGGAATCGACTCGCATAACGGATCCGTTGCCACTACTGTCCGAGAGCCAAATCCCATACTATAAATCGGAAGCCCTAATTTCTGACTGGTTCGTCCTGCATAACTTTTTAAAAAATGAGATCCTTGATACCCTTGTGTAATCGAATCCCCAAAAGGAATATAAAATTGCTCTGGTCGAACATAGGGGACTCCCTCAAGGCTTTCCGCTGGAGACTTCAATCCAAGGTAACCTAAGGAATCGGCATAAGGCCAATACAGTCGATACTCTTGATTTAATTCCGTCGAAGAAAAACGAAGAGTCACCTCAAACTGGCGAACTCCCGCAATCGGCTCTTCAACCGCTAAAATTTCTCCGCTCGATTGAGTTAAAATAAATTTTGAGTTAATCGCAGGATGTGAATGAACTCCGTTTCGAACGAAAAGAAATTCAACACGCTCCTGCACAGGCTTAAAAACAAAACAAGTTCCCGGTAAATCCCCCTCCATTCCATTCGAGGTCTCTACCCCTCGCCACCCCTGCCATCCTTGAACCGGTTTCGGGGCAAGCGGATACGGATTATGCAAATAGGTTGTATTCAGATCCAACGATCCATTAAACATCTCCGCCCCAAGAATAATCATTTTCATCTTATTTCCCATTCTTTATAAGATCAAACCACATCGTCCATCCCCCACGCCCACTCTTTAAGGTCTTAATCCACGGAATTAAACTCTCCATCGACCCCTTTTCAAATGAGATCGATCGATCATAGATCTCTTCACTAAAGCTTTCAAACCCACGTTGCCTCATCTCCTCAAGTGGTAAATTTTTAAGCGGAGGAATCATCTCTTTTGAAAATAAATGTCCCGCCGTCTCCTCCACTAAAATCGTTTGCTTCTTAGACTTCTCAGTCGAATCAAAATAATACCGATTCATCGCACAGTCAATTTGTTGACGCTCAAACCGAAGTTGCTGATCATGAAAAATAGACTTTCCAGGGGGCACATAAATAACATTTTTCTCAAAAAGCATCTTCTCAGAAGGATATTCGTTTGTCTTCTCTTCATTGATCGCTCCATATAATAAAATCGCTGATTTTTTACAATTAACGATCAGAAGGTTATCAAGAACACGATTCCCTCGTGTAATATTATTCACTAAACCGTAATCAACAAGGCCGAAAATAAAATTCCGACTGACCTCCATTAAGGATCCCCCTTGATCCAAGTAAATTCCCCCTCCTCCATAAGTCGCGGTACTCACCTCATAAACCATATTCTCCTCAATCACGGTTCCAGGCTGTACCCCCAAGGCATAGATCGCCGCCATATCATTCAATCCGCCTCGGACTCCCACATGGTGGATGTGATTGCGAAGAATTTGATTTCCATAAGCTACCACCCGATCGACTCCCCACATCCATCCACAACTAATTCCAGAGTAACTCGTATGATGAATATGATTTAATTCTATTCGATTTCGAATCGAAATCATCGAAAGGATACCGACCCCTGCAGGATAAATATAGCCGGTATCATAAATATGATTTCCAATAATATGATGATACCCATTCAAATAGGCCTCTCCTCGCTCAATAAATCCCCCATCCATCTGAATCGCCCCCGCGCCTAAATCATAAAACTCTGAGTTCAACACTTCACAACGTGTACTCCCCTCCTCTAAAATAATCGCATAGACCCCTAAACCATGGAAACGACATTTCTCCACTCGACAAAAGGAGGCGTGTCGAAAATGCAGAACCCCTGGCAACTCATATGCGGCTTGCGGAGAAACTCCATACGTTCGCCCTGTCTGACATATATTATTGTGATACTCTGTATTAAAAAAGGAGGCATCACGCTTTCTTGGCGTTCGATCGATCGAATACGGATCCGACCAAATAGAGAAATCTTGCGGGGGGAGCGATTCGGTCCCGTAAAACTCAATTCCCTCAAAGGCAACCCGTTTAACTGGATGACCTACGGTTCCAATCACCCGAATCAATTGAGAAAGCGAAGGAATCTCAACTCGAACCTCATTGATCCTCTCGCCTGTTTTAGGAATATAATAAATCTTCAAGTTTTTACGATCAACATACCATTCTCCAGGATTCTTTAAGGAGGACTTTAAATTCTCAATTCTAAATTTTGCAAAATTACTTTGATGATCATTTCGCAATGCAATTAACGACTCTGATCGAGTCCTAATCTCTCGATTCTTTGGATCCCATGACTCTATCGGTAAACGTTCTAAAACCCAAAAATGACTCACTAATATTTCGGCCTCTTCAACATTTTCCTCATTCTCAGGAATAATCCCCTTCGGAATCACCACTCGCTGAGATCCCTGAAAAATTTTATCCAAATAACGATCAATACTCAATGTCGGATCCAATCCAGGTACATTTTCAAAATGATCCCACCCTTCTGAGCGATGCACCGGCTTTGAACGTCGCTCTCCGTTGACAAAAAAGGAACGAATCACTTTTGAATGTCGAAGTTCATCTGGTAAATCGGTTGACCAGAGTTCAACTCCTTGTAGACGGTCCTCTTTCCATCCCTCAATTCGAATGGCACTATGAAAACGAGCTGTTCCCTCAACCTCAGCAATAAACGTAATATCACTATCCTCCTCCTGTAAATGAAGAGGTTCGTATAAAAAGTAATCTCCAGGAGCGATTCGAATCTCAACAGCCCCAAGATGAGATCCTGTTCTTCGCGCCCGTCTTGCTTTTAAGAGCGCACTATGGGGATACAAGCAAGGCCCATCCGATCCATCTTCTAAAGGTTGAGGATGCCTTCCCGACCATTGCATATTCCCTTGAGAGGAGACATAAAATACAAGAGGAGATTTCATATAATTTTTAAATAAAGAATTCAACTTTTTATCTAACTAGCGACCCCACCATGGATCCGAATATCATCGCCATGAAAATAACGAGGTCCACTTAAAGCAAACCAAATCGCTTCCGCAATCTCATCACTGGTTCCCCAGCGTTGTTCCATCGGAATTGTTTTAAGTGTCGACTCAATATCCGAGGCCTTAAAATGTTTCGCCGCAATTTCATCCAATAACGGAGTTTGTGTCCCTCCCGGAGAAACTAAATTAATTTTGACTCCCTGAAAACCAAGCTCTTGCGCGACATGCTTTGTAAAGGTTCGAAGAAATCCCTTACTCGCCCCATAAATTCCGTAGATCTCGTGAAAGCGCTGATCGGCAATCGATCCCACATTGACAACCGATCCCTTCTTTTGAACCAACGCCTTCCAACACGATTGAATCATCACCACTGGGGCGATCGCGTTCACACGAATCATTCGCTCCATATCATCGATTTCAAACGATTCCGTTTTCCCCAAAATTTCAATAGCGGCATTATTCACAAGACCATCCAATCCCTCTTGAACCCAAGGAAGTTGCTCAATCATCTTTTTGAGCTCCCTTACTTTTTCCATATCTGCAACGTTAATAAAAATTCGTTCCGAATCAAACCCTAGCGAGATCAACTCCTGTTTCGCTTTTTCAAGCCCCTTGAGATCTCTTGCTAAAAGAATGACACGACATCCCTCTTGAAGGCACTTTCTTGCCATTGAAAATCCGATCCCTTTAGAGCCGCCAGTGATGAGTATTGTTTTCATTTTTATTCTTTCCATGGACAAGGTTGATTTTTAAACTCCGAAACTTGAGGATAATGAACTTCTTTCAATAACGCTTCATTCGGATCAAGTCCAAATCCTTTTCCCTCAGGCACAATCAAACACCCCTCCTGAACTTGAATCGGATCCTTCAAAAGACAGTTATAATCTAAATGCGAATACTCCATAAATGCAGTCCCAGGAAGTGCCGCCGCGGAGTGCATACTCGATTCCATATTTGAATTTCCGTAAATAATCCCGATTCCTAATTCAACCGCTAAAGGAGATAGTTGTTGATGAATTGGAACTGAAGAACTCGACCTCACAAAATCAACCCCTCCACTTTTCATTAAAACCTCAAGCTCCTCAAACCGTTGAATATAATCATGAGCCGCCACTTTAAAAGGGGACCGTTTCCGTAATTCTGGATACTCTTGAGTTAAAGATAAGGGCATCGGATCTTCAATGTAATCTAAAAAAATCCCCGCCTTCTCAATTCCCCTCATTGCCCGTACCGTCTCCTCCAAATTCCATGCCTGATTCCCATCGGCAGTGATATGCACTTTTTCCCCCGCTCGATCGCGAATTAATTTTAATCGAGCAATATCACGATCCAAAGAGGGAGCTCCAATTTTAACTTTAATCCGGTCAAAACCATTCTGAAGAAAATAATCCAACTTCTCAAAAGCCTGTTCATCGCTCAATGGAAAATCTAAAAGACTCCCATAGGCCTTCACCCGAGGCGACGGATCCTTTCCTCCCAGCATTTGATAAACCGTTTTGTCATGAATCTTCGCCTCTAAATCTCGGAGCGCCATTTCCGCCCCCCGCCTCATCCATGTGAGTTCCAAAGGAAGATGATCCCCAAAGGACATCAACGATTCAACCCCTTTCCCCTCCCAAAGATTCGATAACTTTTCACGAAGCTCACGTCGAATATCCGCCTCTGCCATCATCGGCTGAATCCACCACCCCGCATTTTTGAAATAACCTTCGGTCATACAAATTCCATACCCCCACCCCTTCTTACCACTCTGATCATCCAGAACAGAAATGACCGCAAAATCACAAGTATCGACAGAAAGCCCCCGATCTCCGATCGGTAATCGTAATTTTGTCCTTACTTTTATAACATCGAATTCAAGCTTCATTTTCTCTCCCTTACTTTTTGACATATTCACCTGTGTGATCTTTTGAATAAAATAATAGTACCTCAAATCCACCAACCTCCAATACCAGAAATTCTTATTTATTTATAATCGATGATCATCTTTGCTTGCTACTTTCGATGATTTCTTTACTTTTTTACCCATGAGTTCTTCGATGCGATTGAAAGGGGCTAAATCATGAAGCTCCATCCCACAATCTTTCTCCCTCCGTCGGATCGACCCCTTTGTGGTTTAAGTCGAACCAACTTTCAAGAGCTCTATCTGAGACCAAAAGGAACCGCCCTTTGGTCTTTAACCATCACTTTTCAAGGAAAGGCCGAATATCAACTCCCCAATCGCCTTTCGGTTCCTCTCTCCGCCGGGAAAATGATCCTTATTCAATCCGGAAAACCACAATCATTTCAAAAAAAAGGGACCCCTCATTGGGTTGTCGGCTGGGCTCATTTTCTTCCAGATCCGGCCTGGATCTCGCTTTTGAATTGGCCCTCCCCGGCCAATGGCTTTTGGGTATTTGATCCCCCCACAAAAGCAATTACTCAAAGAATTCTTCGAGATTTCCGACAAATTCTCGCAGTCTCTCAAAAAAATTCTCCTTTAGCGAATCAAAAACTCCTCCACGCCATACAAGGTCTATTTCTTTACACCTGTGAGGTCTTACACCGTAAATCAAAAGGAAGCGATCCACGAATCCAAACAACGATTAAATGGATTGACCATCATTTTAATCAACCCTTCTCACTCAAGGGACTCGCCTCAAGTGCCTGCCTTTCGATTCCTCAATACTTACGTCTCTTCCAAAAAACGGTCGGCCTCTCTCCTCGAAAATACCTCGAATATCGTCGAATCGAAGAGGCTAAAAAACAACTTTTGACTACCTCAAAATCTCTTACAGAGATAAGCAATGAGATCGGATTTCAAAATCTTTTCTATTTCAGTACTCGTTTTAAAAAAGCCACGACGCAGTCCCCCTCCTCTTTTCGAAACCTTCCCTCACGAACCTATCAACCCCAAATCTCTGGGTAAATGAACCTGCTGACCCATTCTTGAGCATCGACAATCTATCGTGGATCGATTCGATCATCTTTCAGAGTAAAAACTTAAATACATTATCTCGCGCAACGACGCCACGACGCAACGTTAAATCCCTACTCCCCCCTCGTTCTGACTACGGCTCCTCCGAGCCTCCTCCCTATTTTTAAAAAGTTCTCGAAAACGAGTTTTCGATCCCTTTTTAAAAACAGGGATCTATCGCTTACGCTCTTGGGGTCAGAACTTCCCCCCACTTCATACAAAAACAAATCCGAGAATTTCCCTTAAAGAGGATCGTGAGCTCTTTCAGAGGAGAGGTGAAACCGAGCCCCTCAGAGAAACTCGATCGTTTTTTGAAAATCCTTTTTTCAAAGAAACGGGAGTTCTTAATTTTCCTCACGGAAGGATTTAGGTTATTTCTTGCATCCCTGCATTCCTAAGAGTGTAATAAACAGATGAAAAAGCAACCCACGATGGTTCAAATTGCCAAAAAACTCGACTTAAGTCGAATGGTTGTTTCGACCGTGATTAACGACCGATCCCATATTTTTCCCGTTGCCCCAAAAACACAAAAAAGAATTAAAGATTACCTCAAATCCATTGGCTACGTCAGAAACTTTCATGCCATGGGACTCAAAAAACCTAAACGGGATACCTTAGGAATATACTACAGCGGATCATTCAATGTTTCACATATCACGGAGGCCCTCAATCAAATGATGCGGTTGAATCAAAACCGACCCCGTCTCGGGCTAGAGGTCAAGGTTGCCCCCGCTCAAGAATGCGAACAAGCAATCGAAGAACTTGTCGGTCGCGGTTGCAACAAAATTATTTACTGCGTCGAGAATAACCTCCTCCATTTTAATCATACCGCTATTCTTCAGTACCTTCGCTACTGTCAATCGATCATCTACAACGCCCCCCTTAATTTAGAACTTCAAGAGGATGTAAAAAAACATTCAAATCTATCCGTCATTCAATTTGATCGACGCTCCGGATATCAAAAAATTGCTCAACGACTTCTCCAGCTCGGGCATCAAAAAATCTGTCTCCCTCAAGTCAAAGACTCCGACCGTTCACGCTTTGAATCCACGATGGCTTTTAAAAGTTGGGGACTCGATCCCTACTTTATTCACCCTGAAGAAATCCCTTATAGTCTGGGAGAATCCTATAATGAAGAACTCGTTGATGCAATTCTTGAGGCTCAAAAACAATGGGGAGTAACGGCCGCTGTCTTTGGGGATGATCGACTTGCTATTCGCAATATGAATGGATTGATTAAGAGAGGAATAAAGGTTCCAGATCAGATCAGTATTACAGGAATGGATGGAGAGCCTTGGCTCCCTTTCCTTCAAATCTCCCTAGAAAGTGTCGCCTTCCCGATCCAACAGGCCCTTAAAATCGTCGAAGGGGCTCTTTTTGAAAAAAAACCGGCCGAATTTCATTCCTTAAAAATGATCCCTATCCACGGAGAAAGTTTGAAAAATTTACGTTGAATTTAATAATACCTTTGCAAAACTTAAAATTTCACACGGATTTTCAGGAATCCCTTTTTCATTTCGAATCAACAATCCCTCTAAAAGGTTAATCGCCGATTGAGCAACGGCCTCATAATTATTCCAGATGCCGATAAAATGACCCTTGCAACTCGTTTCATTCAAATTAACCCATGGAACGGTTGTAAGTCCCCGAATCCACAAGGGAGGATCAATCGTTAAAAGAAGATCGATTTTAGATTGAGCGATCCATTTTCGAATCTTTTTTTCCTCCGTATCTTCCAAATAAAGAAAATGCCAGTTTTCCTTCTTTTCCGTAAAATACCAATCACGCAAAGTCATGCTCCAATAATTTTGCGATAAACGAGAGAGCGTTTCATTCATCAAAAGCCCCGGACGGATAAATCCTCGCATCTGAATCTCTTGAAGAAGCGTGCGAAAGGGCTGTACCACATGATGGTGAACTCGATGAAATGGAGGAATTTTTGAGTGATATCCGTAATGAACCACACAAAAGCGATTCCATTCAAAGGCCGATAAAGAAAAAGAATGTTGCTGATCAATAAAATCACAGAGGATGATACCACTCACTCCTCGATGAGAGAGCATTCGATAAAGCGCCTCCCCTTCATCACTCAATCCCGCAACACAATGGAGTTCCAAATTAAAACCGCGCGATCGAGCATAATCATGCGCCGTCTGATGAAATCGAAGCAAAAAGGGATTCAATTGAATTTCGGATTGCTGATACGGACTTAAGATCGCAATGATTGCCTTAAGATCATTTTTCTTCACTCTTCTTCGTTCTGCCATGAGCGCAGAAACAAAAGGATGCGGGGTATAACCGATTTTTTTCGCATAAAGTTGAATTCTTTTTTGGGTCCCCTCAGGAATCGAAGGATGATTCCTTAAGGCCAAGGAGACCGTCGCGGTACAGACCCCCACCCGCCGCGCAATATCCTTCATCGTTACCTTTTTCACTAAACGATATTAGTAATAACCCCCTTGAGATGTCCAAACTTAAATGTAGCGTAGTTCCATGAATTTTTATACACGAAATGAAGGGGTCTTCCCAGTGATCCAAACCCCTTTTTTAGAAAATGATGAGATTTGCTATTCAACGTTGGAAAAAGAAGTTCATTTTCTAATCGATGCAAAAGTGAATGGAATTGTCGTCGGAATGGTGACAGAAATTAATCGATTCACTGAACCGGAAAGAAAAGAGTTTTTAAATCATCTGATTCGCTTTGTGGATCATCAACTCCCGGTCGTGATGAGTGTTGGCGGCGAAAGCTTAAAACAGGTCGAATTCCGCGCTTGCGAAGCAGAACAGTTAGGGGCCTCTGCTTTTATGGCGATCCCTCCCCTCTCCTTTCGATGCGACGATATCAGGCTCTGGAGTTATTATCAAAAAATCCTCGATTCCTCAACGGTTCCTCTCATTCTTCAAGATGCCAGCGGTTATCTTGGAAATCCAGTCTCTCCCGATCTCATGATCAAACTTTACCAAGCCAATCCAGGACGAGTGATGTTTAAACCAGAAGCCCCTCCTGTCGGAAAAACAATTTCTCTCCTCTCTAAAGAAACTAACGGAAAGGGATCGATTTATGAAGGAACCGGAGGAAAAGGCTTAACCGAGGCCTTCCTTAGAGGGGCCTGCGGAAGCATTCCAGGATCGGCGATTCCATGGGCGGATGTTGAATTATGGAAATGCTTAAAAAATGGGGATCAGGAAAAGGCCCTTCAACTGCAAAGTTTAATTACACTCCTCATGGCCCCCTTACAGTCATTAGACTCCTATCTCGCAGTCGAAAAATTCCTGCTCTACGAGCAAGGAATTTTTAATAATGAACGGATTCGTCCCCCCGGTTACTACGATCTCGATGGTTTTTCACGCCAAGGAATCCTCAAGATCGTCGATCAATTAGGGAACCTATGCGGAAAAAATAATGGGACTTGGAGAGAAAAGAAGTGAAAATCACTGATGTAAAAGCCTACGCTATTTCTAGTCCTGTCACCGATTGGACTTACGTTAAAATCGAAACGGATCAACCGGAATTCTACGGCTGGGGAGAGGCCACTCTCCCCACTAAACCACTCGGAGTCATCGGTGCAGTTCAAGATCTCAAAAAACTGCTGATCGGCCGAGATCCCTTAGAGATCCGAAAAAACGGGGAGATCTGCTATCGCCATAGTTACTGGCGCGGCGGTCCTATTCTCACCTCAGCCCTCTCAGGGGTCGATGTCGCCTTATGGGATATTTTTGGAAAGGTTCATCAAAAACCGGTCTATCAACTCTTAGGAGGGGCGGTCCGAGATCGAGTTCCTCTATATGCAAACCTTGGACTATCCAATGACCCCGAAGAGTTTAGACGACGAGCCATCATTGCCAAAGAGATGGGCTATCGATGTGTTAAAATCTACCCGCTTCCGGCGATTCAGGCGATTGAAGGTCCCTCCACTTTTCGCCAAATTGTTCGCTGCTGTGAAGCGGTTCGTGAGGTGATGGGGCAAGATGATTTCGCCCTTGATTTTCATGGACGTTGCTCCCCTATTTTTGCGATCCAAGTGGAAGAGGCCGTTCGCCCTACTCGCCCCCTCTGGATTGAAGAACCGATTCTTCCTGAAAGAAATCATGAATATTTACTTTTAAGACCCCACTTTAAAACTCCCGTCGCAACGGGCGAAAGACTTTTTACAAGAGGGGGATTCCGAGAGGTTTTTGAAAAGCAACTCGTGGATATCATTCAACCCGATGTCTCAAACGCCGGCGGGATCTCTGAAATGGTTCGAATCGGAGCCGTCGCGGAGACCTTTGGAATGATCCTCAATCCCCATAACCCGAATAGTGCTTTTCAAGGAATGACCAGCCTCCATCTTGCCTTTCATCTCCCTAATTTTACCGCACTCGAACATCGTCATGAACATCATGATTATATGCGAAAATATTGTTCCTTTGTTCCGACAGTTGAATCGGATGGATCGACCTCACTTCCAACAGGCATTGGCATCGGTGTCGATCTTGATGAAGATTTTTTAAAACAAAACCCATTCAAAGAATGGATCCCCTCTAGCTGGCGGAAAGATGGCTCGGTCGGCGATTGGTAAAATTCCCCGGAACTCAGAAATCGAAAATAAATTGAATCTTACTTGAGGAGGAAAAGATATGAAAATTGATTATACCGAAAAAGTGGTTCTCATCACCGGATCCATTATGGGGATCGGCTTAGGCTGCGCAGAGGTTTTTGCCGAATCTCGTGCCCGGGTAATCCTGAACGGATTTCACGATCCCCAAGAGACCGTGGTTCAAGAGGCTCTTGATAAAATTAAACAGATTCATCCAGAAGTTGACTATTTAAAAGGGGATGTAACCTCCAGCTCCGATATTCGAGAGATGGTCAAATCGATCGATGAAAAATATGGAAAACTCGATCTACTCATTAATAATGCCGGTATTAATTTGTTTAAAGGAATCGAATCCACCTCAATGAAAGAGTTCGATCAAGTCATCGGAGTCGATTTACGGGGACTATTTGAAATGACCAAAGAGATGCTTCCGCTTCTCAAAAAAGCCCCTGGGGCCTCGGTGGTGCATATGGCCAGCGTTCATGCTCACTTAACGATCGCCGAAATCACCGCTTATTGCGCCGCCAAGGGGGGAGTCGTCTCAATGACTCGATCCCTCGCACAGGAGCTAGGTCCCCTCGGAATTCGTGTGAATAGCGTAAGCCCTGGGTTTACTCAAACGCCGATGCTTGAAAACTGGCTGAAGTCCTCCGAAGATCCTCAAGGAACAATGGATCGAATTAATGGACTGCATCCTTTACGAAAAATTGTTTCTCCGCAAGAGATCGGCTATGCGATTGCCTTTCTCGGCTCTCCCTTGGCCTCTTCGATCACAGGAATTAATCTGGTGATTGATGGTGGATTAAGCACTCGAGTGATGCATTAACTCTAAAAATTGTGAAAAAAATCATATTTAGTCTATGGATTGCCAGCAGTATTTTATTATTCGCTCAGGAGAAAACGACGATGATCTACTCTGATTCAAATGGAACCTTTTGGAATGCCTTAAAAGAGGGAAAAAAACAAAAACTGCTTCTTTATGGAACCAGCTTAACGATTTCTGAATCGGAGGGTGCCTCAGGTGAATGGGTGTTAGAATTAAGAAAATGGGGCAAAGAGAAATTTCAAGATCGTCTGACGGTGATTAACTCTGCCGAAGGAGGAAAAAGCTCAAAGTGGGGACTCGAACAACTCAAAGAAAGAGTTTTAAACCATCAACCGGACTATGTTTTGATTGAATTTGGAATGAATGACTCTGATAAGTTTCAATTGCGAACCCTCAAAGAGGTTCAAGAACAACTCTCCGAAATTATTCTTCAAATTAAAGCCTCTAACCCCACCATTGGAATCGGACTCATGACAATGAATCCGAAGATTGAAAATGCAATCAATCCCGCTCATGCCGGCAGACATAATCTCTTACCCGCTTATTATGATCTCTATCGAGAGGCGGCGATCAAATATCATCTTGATTTTATCGATCACTATTCAAGTTGGATAGAAAGAGAGAAAAAAGAGCCAGGATTCCTCGTTCAACATATTCCCGATGGAGTTCACCCCGACGGGGAATCGGTAAAAATGATTACCTTTGAAAATCTGAAGACCTTCTTAACCGAAAAATCAAAATAATTTATGAAAATTACAAATGTCAGTACGGTCGTTGTAAACGCTCGAATGAGAAATTGGGTCTTTGTGAAGATCGAAACCGATCAAGCCGGACTGGTCGGATGGGGAGAGGCCTCCGTTGAATGGAAAACAAGATCCGTTGTCGGTTGTGTCGAAGATTTTAAGCCGATGCTCGTCGGACAGGATCCCACTCGAATCGAACACCTCTATCAACTCATGCTCCGACATTCCTACTGGAGAGCTGAAATGGGAATCATTGGGATCAGTGCCGTTTCCGGAATTGAAATGGCGCTTTGGGATATTTTAGGAAAATCACTGAACGTTCCCGTTTACAAACTCTTGGGCGGAGCGGTCAGAGATCGTGTCAGAATGTACACCCACCTCGGAGGCGGAGATACCGGATCGGTGTACGAAACCTTTGATGCCCAAAAAGCCGTCGATTTAGCCCATCAATCGATCGCTAAAGGGTACACCGCCGTCAAAGTCGTTTTTGTTCCTTTTTCGGAGCCACTCGTCAATATTCCCTCCATCAAAAAATTCTCCGGACTCGTTAAAACGTTACGGGAATCGATCGGTGATTCGGTCGATTTAATGATCGATTTCCATGGTCGAACCTCCCCCGCTGCGGCGATTCAATATTTAAAATCGATCGAGGAATATCATCCCTATTTTTGTGAAGAGGTGGTCCCCCCTGAAAATATCGATGCCTTGATTTGCGTTCGCGATAAAACGACAATCCCGCTTGCCACCGGTGAACGAAGGGTGACTCGACACGGCTTCCGTGAGATGATCGAGAAACAGGCGGTTGCGGTGATCCAACCGGATCTCTGTCATTGTGGAGGATTACTCGAAGCGAAAAAAATCGCCGCACATGCTGAAACCTATTACATGGGAGTCGCTCCGCATAATCCCTTAGGACCCGTGGCCAATGCAGCAGCGCTCCATTTTGCCTTGAGTACCCCTAATTTTTTAATTCAAGAGGATATGCTGACCGATGTCCCTTGGCGCTGGGATGTCGTCCAAAGTCATCTCAAAACAGAAAATGGCTATTGGCTTCCTTGTGATCAACCAGGACTGGGAATATCAATTAACGAAACTGAGGCAGCAAAGCATCCGTTCCAACAAGAAAATCTCCAATCCCTCGGAACCTCCGCAGCGGATGGAGCGATTTTAGATTGGTAAAATAAAAAAAACTAAACAATATTTGAAATACAAATGAAAAATCAAGTCGTTCTTATTACAGGCGGACTCAGTGGATTGGGATCAGCACTTGCAAAACGTTTAATTCAAAAAGAGGTTCGCGTTGCTCTTTGGGATCGGGATGAAAAACAACTTAAAGCCTTTGCTCAAACGCTATCGGGAGAAACCTTTGTTCAATCGCTTGATATCACTCAAGAGACTCAAGTCAACGACTCCGCAAAACAGTTAATGGAAAAATGGGGGCGAATCGATGCCCTCGTCAATTGTGTTGGAATTACCGGAATGACGAACCTCAAAAGTCATGAGGTTCCACTCGATGATTTCGAAAAAGTCATTCGAATTAATTTACTCGCTTGTTATCTTCCCTTCCGGGCGGTGATCCCTCAAATGATTCAACAAAAATATGGACGCATCCTCCATATGGCTTCGATCGCCGGAAAAGAGGGAAATGCCGGGATGGTGGCCTATTCGACCTCGAAGGCAGGGATTATTGGAATGACCAAATCCCAAGGAAAAGAATATGCCGAGTTTGGAATTACCGTCAATGCGATGGCCCCCGCAGTCATCAAAACTCCGATGCACGACACCATGCCCGTCGAGCAAATTCGCTACATGACCGAAAAGATTCCGATGAAGCGATGCGGAACCTTAGAAGAGTATGCCGCCCTTGCTGAATTTATTATCTCTCCTGAATGTAGCTTTACCACCGGATTTACCTTCGATCTCTCCGGCGGTCGGGCCACTTACTAAGCCCAAATCCTTCCCTAATTCTAATTGCTCTTAAGAAACTCCATTTCATAACCTCCTCCATCCGTGATATCTGTGTCCGTCAGCTGACCATGAGCGTCAACATAAGCAAAAACAGGATTCACCACAGTGTAAACGGAGAATACAGTTTTTAATAGGAGAAAAGAGAATTGTCTTGGCTTACAAACAAAAAGGGAATTGAATTTTCCTCCGTTCTCCTCCGTTTACCCCGCGGTGAAAATTGAATTTTCTCTTCTCCTTAAGTTGACGCACAGGTCAGCCGACGGATCTAGGGTTAATGGTTTGATAGCTGATTTCCCTATTCTAAAATGCTTTTGATTTGGGTTCTATGAATGAATTGGGATAAAGCTAAAGGCTCTCTAGCGTCCAGCGATCGAGCTAACCCGCTACTCAGCTTCCCCTCAGTCCAACCACCCCTCTCCAATTCCTACGGAACGATCGTCTTTGCTTGAATCACCCGGAATTGATAAAAGTCGCTCAATCGCTTACTAGAATCTTTCACAAAATCAGGAAGGGATTCATTTTGCGGATTGATATAGCGTTCGATCGTAAAGGAGCCCCGATACTCTCCCTTGACCTTATCCTTTCCCTCCACCCAATTCTTGGGATCTGTCCCCTTCGATTTCTTAAGGGCCTGCGTCCAGAGATGGATCGTATAAACATTGGATCGAGTCGTAATTCGAGGATAAAGACTCATGTACGGTTGTTCTCGTAAGTTATCCCCCGTGATCGCACGGGCCCTCCACCAGTTATAATATTGTCCCTTACTGGAATCATAGTTCAATCCTTGGGGATACAAAGGAACTTCACAAATCTCTGACTCCATTCGATAGGCCCCCTCTTTCGTTTTAAATCGCTCCTCAAAGGATTTCACGGTCTCCGCTAAATTAACTTTGCTCCGATAGGAGGTCTGTTGAACAACCCCCGATTTATAGACTGCAGCCTCATTCGTCGGAATCGCTGGTAGCTTAACAGCCTTCAAAAGAGCGTAGATCGAACTCGCTCGCTTGAGTTGCTTAAAGGGAACGATTTCAAAATTAATGTTGATCTTTCCAGAGGTCGAAATCGGATCACTAATCGCATACGGTTCCGCTACGGGCATTCGAAAGAAATCTAAGAGCAGATGATCCGGAACTTGAGACCCCCATCCGGGATGAACTCTTCTTCCCTTATCACAATCGGCGGCACTATTCGGAGAGAAAAGAAAAGTTTGCCACGGCTTCATTCGTTTCACTCCTGCCGGCAATGATCCAAACATCACGGCTGAAGGGAGCTGGCGATTAGGGGAATACCACGTCTCCGCATCTCCTGCTGCATTTAACGCATCCGCATCTGAATTCCCATACCACCGCAAATAATGAAGTCCTCGTGGAGTTTGATCCACCGTATAAGTATTTGATGCATTATTTGAGGAATCGGCTTTAATAAAAACCGATTCGTCCGGTTTATTGATGTACGCCCCATCTCCAAAGTTGGAGATCCCCGTATCCCAGTCTCCAAGATAACCTTCATTCATCGTTGCCCCATTCATATTGACATTCACTTGAGGCCGATAGAGAACGGAATAAGGATTTGAGATATTGTAGTTTGCTTGGGAGACAAGACGGCCGTTTCCAGAATAGAGAAAATCAGAGGAACCGAGATAAAAAGCCTTACTTATTACATCAGGATTTGCATAGCCCTCAAACGTCAGCGGAGCTTTAAAATCATGTTGATTTTGACCCGAAACATTCGTCGTCGGCGCTTCAAAAAAAATTAGAATCCATGGCGTCACTACTTGATAGACCCCTTCTTCCTGCAAGAATCCTAAAATCTCCACGAGCTTTAGAATCCGATTTTAAAATCACAGATCGAACAATTTGATAAGTAGAATCAATAAAAACATAGGAACTATAGAGTCTCGATCGATACCATGCCGCCCATTCTGTTTCAGTGTCGGGGCCCCCTGTCAGAGTATTGAGGCTTCCTGTTGGAAAAGCGAGTGAAGCACCTGGAATATTCACAGAGACTTTCTGAATCGTATTTCCTGTATTATAATCTTGAATTTCAACCGTTAACTCTCCGCCACTAAAGTTAGCAGGATTATTGACATCAATGGTAGGAGCTCCATTCGGAGATCCATTCCATTCTGGAAGAGCAAGAGAATAAACATTGTCGGGATAATCAACGCTTCCGTAGGGTCGGGGCCATCCTCCAGCGGCAGCATCTTTAAGTTCCCAAGAGAATCCCGTGCTCAATCCTAAAAAACCCCCCAGCGTACAATAATCTGGATATTGTCGGATGCCTCCCCCGAAATCATACCAACTGCTATTCGTTGCGGTTCCAAATAACGGTTGACCGTTTAATGTAAAATTATTCATCCCTGAAATCCTCATCTTCAATCCTTGAGCGACATAGCCTGTTAATCC
>CAMCYL010000042.1 GCA_945883905.1 Akkermansia muciniphila
GAAAAATTCTCGACTGCTGCCACCCGTAGGTGTCTGGACCGTGTCTCAGTTCCAGTGTGGCTGGTCGTCCTCTCAGACCAGCTACCCGTCATAACCTTGGTGAGCCATTACCTCACCAACTAGTTGATAGGACGCGAGCTCCTCAAGAAGCGCAAGGTCTTACGATCCCCTGCTTTAATCTTTCGATCACATGCGGCATTAGCACAACTTTCGCTGTGTTGTTCCGCTCTTCATGGTAGATTCTCACGTGTTACGCACCCGTTCGCCACTAAAATATCCCAAATATTGCTATTCGAAATATTTCCGTTCGACTTGCATGTCTTATCCACGCCGCCAGCGTTCATTCTGAGCCAGAATCAAACTCTCCGTAAATCTTATAACACTCTTTAGATTGCTCTAATGAGGATTATAAGGATCTCGTTGAAAGTCCTGAACTCGGTTTTTAAACCTATTCAGTCTAGCTTACGATCTTAAAATATTATTCGAACTTGACGTTCCGCACAATTCAATCTGTCTGTCTGAATTGCCAAATTTTCAAAGAACAAATCGCCCGATAATTTTACTTTCAGGCGACTAAAAAACCCGAAGTTTTTCGTTCGGGCTTTTCCCACTTTTTTCAAGTGGGAAGTTGAACTTATCAATTCAACTTTATTTGTCAAACTTTTTTCAAAGTTTTTTCAAATTTTTTTCAGAACTTTTTCTGTTCCGAATCACCCTTTTTTTTCGAGGGACGTTCTTGCTAGCAAAAGGAAAATTAGTTGCAAGAGTTTTTTTAAAATTATTCAATTTTACCTATGAAAAATTTTTTAAAAATTTTTTCGCAAATCATCTTTGCACTTAACAAAATAAGCGGAATTCCGCCCCCCGGATGCGTGCTTCCCCCGACAAAATATATTTCTTCCCGAGGATGTTTTATTTTCGGACGAAACAATGAACTCAAAATTGTATGTGAGGCCCATCCATATAACGCGCCTGAGCTTGAATAATCTCTTTGGGCTAACTCTCCCGCGTGTATATGCCTCTTATACTCGACGGATTGCTCCGAGAGCAAAAGAGAGCGCCGTCGTAATTCTTGAATCACTTTTTCTCGATAAGCCACTAGTTCTCCCTCTGAAAAGTCTGTCTTTGAGGGGGCGTTCACGAGCACAAACCAATTCTCGCCGCCATCGGGCGCATCCTCGATCTCTTTTCTTTTTGTGATCGCAATATAAATCGTCGGATCAACGGGAAGCTCTTTCCTCTCAAAGATGGATTTAAATTCGTCCCGATAGTCTTGAGAGAACGAGATATTATGATGCTTGAGTTGCCTGTTTTCGCCTCGTACGGCGAGAAGAATGATAAAACCGGAACTGGATAGCGTCGGGGCGTTTAGTTTTGCTTTTTCTTTTTCGGTGTAGTTTTCGCTCAACCATTGATTCGCGGCGCGGATTACTTCTCCATTACAAACCAAAAGATCTGGAGACACTTCAAGACCTTGCCTCGATCGAAGAGTTCTATTCTGATAAGAGATCGCTTCCTGCTCATAATGAAACTCTACCCCCTCCTCTTTCGCGATTTTCTCAAAGACCTCAGCCAGTTTTCGCATTCCTCCTTTAATATACCACCCTCCAAAATGAGCTTCGACATATGGAATAATTGAAAAAGTGGAGGGGGTTAAATAGGGAGAGGATCCGTTATAGGTCGCATATCGACACAATATTTGAATGAGATAGGGATCGTTTATTTTTTCCTCTACTAATTGAGAGAGCGTCTTGAAACTCATTAATTGAGGAAGATGCTTGAGGTCTCTCCAGTTTTTCCAGTGAAAGGCCTTCCAAAACTCTGAGGGAGGATAGTGCAGGTAGGCTTTACCTGAGAGGGAATAAACCCCTTCCCCATGCCTTAAAAAAGCCTGTATTTCAGGTTTTTTCCAAAACGCTTCATCTTCATCTACTATTTTGCCGTCCTGCCAAAAGTAACGACAAGTATTCTCGAGTGGAATGAGCGTGAGATAGTCTTCGATCTTTCGATTCGCCAATTCAAACCAATCCTTAAGAACGGAGGGCATTGTCAGGAGGGAGGGCCCTAAATCCCATCGATAGCCTTCATTTCGCCATTCTTGAAGTTTCCCCCCCCCGGTTTGATTTCGATCCCAAACTTGAACATTAAAGCCTTGAAGCCTCAATCCTAATGCCGCGGCAATTCCTCCCAGTCCAGCCCCGACCACGACAACCGATCGATTTTTTCCGATATTATTGTTCTGCTCCATTTTAAAACTGTAACGAACAATAGCCGCTGATGACCAATCGAATCTTTTAAAAAATCCTCAAAACTGACCTAAAAGATAAAAATAATACAAAAAGCCTATTATAAACCATAATGAATATTAATAATAAACAATTAGAATAATAGCATACAAATTAAGGTTAATTTTAAAAAATAATATTTTCTTTTATCCATAATAAGCACTTATGTCTTACTTGGATTAATCGTTTTTATTTGACTTTAACTCATTTGACACGAAAATGGCTGTTATGTCTAAAAACTCTTTAGATTTAACGAACCTCATTGCTCGTCGACCCTTTCATCAAAGAAAGGTGAAGTCCCTGAGTGGATGGGCCTCATTTTGGATCTCGAATACTTTTTGGATCGTATTCGTATTAGTGTTTGGTGCGATTTCGATGAGCTCGATGCATATGGGTATCGATATGGCGAGTAAGATTATGGATCTCAGGACTGAGATTGCTTTGATTCAAGAGTCCAATGAGAAGTCGGTCGCGGACCGAGATTTAAAGATCGATCGGTTAATGTCGGTGCAAAATGCCTCGACTTCTGATTTGATCTCCTTGGCGAAATCGATTCAAGAGGTTTATAATACAGCCAACAACTCTCGTCAGGCTCGTTTCTTAGATGAGGCCTTACCGGAGGCTCTTCGACTTCAATTTACCGAAAATATTCCGGCCTCCGCCTGTATTGCAATGGCGATCTATGAGAGTCAATACGGACAAAGTAAGCTTGCTCGAGAACATCATAACTACTTTGGCCTGAAGGCTTTCTCTAATTGGGAGGGCAAAAAAGCAGAGAACATGGTCACGCGCGATAGCGGCGTTGTCACGACTGCTGACTTTCGCTCTTATTCGGATACGACCTCCGGTTTTAATGGTTATGTTCAATTTTTAAAAAACTCGGATCGCTATGACCGTGCGTTACAGTCTAAAAATGGGGTCGAGTTTGTCTCGGGACTTTTAAGAGCCGGCTACTGCCCCGATAGTAATTATTTAGATAATATTCGCAACATCATGGATCGCCATAAGCTTTATAAGCTCGATTCCATTAAGCCGAATACGATTGTTCGAACGGATGATTCGACAAAATCCGAATCCTCTGGATAGCCCTCCCTATTCTCCCTATTTCAGAAGTTCGATCTGCCAAGGGCAACATCGATCTTCTTGCAGCAATCGGGAAGGGGCTGTATCGGGATTCTCCGCGAGTTCAACCAGAATAAGTTTCGAGGCGATGAATCCAGGATCCATCTTGAGTTGATCGGCCACTTTCTGACGTTTTTCACGAAGGGTGTTAAAGCGTTTTTCAACAGCGAGGGACATTGGGTCTGGACGTCGAGGGTGAAGATAAGGAATCGGATCCAATTGTAGTGATTGCTCTATCGTACGCAGAAGTCTTTGCTTTGATTCTCCTTTGATAAAAGGAGGCACGGGAAATTCTTCGGAAGGTTTTTTATGATATTGGGTAATGAGATCGAGCATTAAATCCCCCCGCATGACTCGAAAAGGGGCTAAGTCGCGACTTTGTGCCTCCGTTTGCCGCCATTCCCATAGATGTTTAAGGGTCCTCCTCGATCGGGGGTCGATTTGATGGTGTCCCGCGATTTGCCATGCGTCTGGATCCTCTGAATTTTTCGTTTGAAGCGTCACACGTATTTGTCGCTGACAACTTTGATGGAACCATTCTAGTCGTCCGGCCTGTTCGAGCTCTGAGCGAAGAACGGTCACGATGGGATCGAGATGTAAGACATCCGCTGAGGCGTAGTCGATCATCGACTCATTGAGAGGTCGAAGGGTCCAGTCGGCCTTTTGATTGCTTTTAGAGAGGGTGATCCCCTTGTTTTCGAGAACAAGAGCGGAGTAACTGAGGGCTTTTTTGCCGAGAATCTGAGCGGCAATAAAGGTGTCAAAAATAACCGTGGGGGTTTGACCTCCTATTTTACGAATCAATCGTAAATCGTAGTCGGCGGCATGGATTTTCCATTTTTTATTCGATAACGTCTCCCAAAAGTGGGTAAAATCAATTTTTACGAGGGGATCGACGAGCTCAACTCCTTGGGGGGTTAATAATTGAACAAGACAAAGTTTTTCCTGAAAGTGGTGAAAACTATCGGCTTCAGTATCAATCACGATCCATTCTAGAGGTTGAAGCCGCCTAATAAGGTCGTCGAGATCGTTTTGGGTCGCTATCCATCGGTAAGACATGTTTATTCTTTTTGATTGATTCCAAGAGATTGGCAATCATATTCATTTTTCCGACAAAAACGGAGAAACCAATCTAAAAGGAAAATGTATGAGTCAGATCCATCGAATTAACGACGTGTATAAAGAGGTCACTTTTGCCAACGACGAGATTAAACGTTATGGCCGGCACTTAATTATGCCAGAGGTGACTTTAGATGGTCAGAAGAAATTAAAGGCCGCCAAGATTCTTTGCATTGGCACGGGCGGCCTCGGCTCACCGCTTCTGGCCTATCTTACGGCGGCAGGGATAGGAAAGATTGGATTGGTTGATTTTGATACTGTAGACTATTCCAATCTCCATCGCCAAATCATTCATAAGACGAAAAATGTGGGGAAGCCCAAGATTCATTCGGCCATTGAGACGATGAAGGAGATCAATCCCTATGTTCAAGTACAACCGTACGAGACCTCTTTTCGTTCTGACAATGCGATGGAGATTGCAAAAGATTACGACGTCATTATTGATGGAACCGATAATTTCCCGACTCGATATTTAGTAAACGATGTTTGCGTGCTCCTCGGAAAACCGAATGTCTACGGGAGTATTTTTCGCTTTGATGGACAGGCCACCGTTTTTTGGGGAGAAAAGGGACCTTGTTATCGCTGTCTCTACCCCGAGCCTCCAGAGCCTGGGATGGTTCCGAGCTGTGCAGAAGGAGGCGTTTTAGGAGTACTTCCAGGAATTATTGGTGTTATTCAAGCGATTGAAACGGTCAAGCTGATCATTGGGGCTGGAGATAGTTTAATTGGACGGCTCGTTCTTTTTGATGCGCTGAAGATGAAGTTCCGAGAGCTAAAGGTGAGAAAAGATCCCAGCTGTCCGATCTGCAGTGCAAATCCCACAATTAAAGAGTTGATTGATTACGATCAATTTTGTGGGGTAGGACCTGTAGGAGCGAAAGAGGAACACTTTGGAGTTCCAGAGATTACCGTTGAGGAACTTAAAGCGGCTTTCGATACCAAAAAGGATTTCGACCTCCTCGATGTCCGTGAGCCTCAAGAATTTGAGATCTCTCAGATCGAAGGTTCTAAGCTCATTCCAATGGGGCAATTGGCCAGTCGTATTCATGAGCTCGATAGCGCAAGGGAGATTTATATTCTTTGTAAGAGTGGAATTCGAAGTGCCAAATCGTGGAAATTACTTCACGATTCTGGATTTCGTCGTATCAAGAATGTTGCCGAGGGAATCGATGCATGGAGCGAACGCATTGACCCCACATTGCCTCGATATTAAATCTTTCTCATGAGTTGCCTCGATATTCGTGGAGCCACGATTACAACCCCTGATCTTCAAACGGAGTCCCTCTCCGAGTTTGATCACGGATGGAGTGTTGTGGTTTGGAATGATCCCATTAATCTCATGGATTACGTGGTCTATGTCTTTCAAAAAGTCCTTCATATGAGTCAATCTCAAGCAACGAAGCATATGATGGAGGTCCATCAAAATGGAAAAAGTTTAGTCGCTCATGAAAACCATGAAAAAGCGGAACATTTGGTTCATCAACTGCAATCCTACGGATTAACCGCAACCCTTCAGTCTTTATGAAGATTGAAATTCATTCAAATGCGATTTCATTTCACCTTCATGCCTCAGAAGCGATTTGGCTACTCAACTCATTCCAATCGATCCAACAATCCTATACAACCCCTCTAGAATCCCTCCCTCAAAAGGAACAGTCGTTCTGGAAAGGATCCCTCGTGGATCCTCGATATTCAGATTCACTTCTCAAAAGCGAATCGGAGTCTTTAGAATTAGAAAGAGCGGAATGGAAAAATCAGCGAGGAGAAATTGTTGGACGATGGCTTGAACAATTTAATGATTTTAATCCTGATCAAGAGATGAAATTTAAATTTCTTCGTGAGGAAGCGGATGCGTTGCTCCAAATCACGAATGATCGGCGACTTCTTTTAGCGATGAATCATGAGATTCAGGAAAAGGACATGCATCACGATCTTGAAAAACTACATCAAAACCCCAAAGCAGAGGCTTTAATTGAAATTGATTTTTTGGCCTTTGTTCAAGGCGCAATCATTCAGTGTCTTGAATACGAACTGGAATAAAGAACAGGTGCGATCAGAGGATTGAGAAGGGATTTCTTTTTATCTTGATAACTGTTTGTTTTATAAAGAATTTTCGTCAGTGTATCGAGTGCAAATAAAATATAAGGACCTTTATTCAGCATCACACATTCTGCCCTTTGAGCCATTGAAGCATCCGTGACCTCTGCTCGTGTAGGGACTCCCTTTTTAGCAAGATTTTCCAAAACTTGAGTTGCCCAAATCACTGGAACATGGGCCGCTTCGCAAAGACAGAGAATTTGTTCTTGAATTTCAGCGAGTCGCTCAAAACCACACTCGATCGCAAGATCTCCTCGGGCGATCATAATGCCGAGTTTATTTGATTCCATTGCTCTTAATAAAAGTTGAGGCAAATGAAGAAAGGCCTCTTGAGTTTCAATTTTTAAAACAATTCCCAGATGAAACGCTTTCTTCTGTTTAATTTTAAGAGTAATTTGCTCTAAATCTTTTTCGGATTTAATAAATGAGAGCGCAATCAGGTCGGCATTTTTTGAGACAAATTCAAGCAACTCCTCCTCAACGAAAGAATTTGAATCAAAGGGAAGAGCGGTGTCAGGGAGATTGATTCCCTTTTCAGCGCGGAGTCGACTCCCTTTGACTTTGGCCTGTGTGATGAGAATAGTACAAGAATCTTTATGGACTTTTTGAATGACTCCCGCAATTTTTCCATCGTCAAACAAAACGCGATCATTGATTGATAGAAAATGGAAAATACGTCGAGACGAGCACCCGACACTCGCAGGTTTAATTTGTTTTTGATGGGTATCATAGACCGATCCCATCGCACAGGAGGAATTACGAGTGAGCTTCAGTTTATCTCCTACGAAAAGAGTGATCGAATCTTCCGTAGGGTGAAAATGGGTGATTTTGAAATTCTTTTGTTTTTTGCATTTTAAAATCGTATTTTTAGACAGATAGGCCGTCTCATTACATTCTCCGAGATAACTGCCTGATTCAACTTTCGTAATCATGATTTTACGTGAAGCCTTCCGAGTATCAGAAAAAGAAACGTGATCACCGACTTGTAATTTTTGCAGCCAATTTTGAGGGATCGGCAACGCCATCAAAGATTCCTCTGGAAGTAATCCCCCCTTGGGGACGAGTCGAACTTGAGCCGCTCGAATCGTGCGACCAAAAACATCCCGAAGTGGCTTAATTTTAATAACCTCAGGCTCCATGTGAATAGGGCCTGTCCGAATTTTTTCTCCAGGAAGATCCATTAAAATAAAACATTTCTTGTTTAATGACTTTTCCGCTTTTCGAATATGACGGATCATCGCTTTCCATGCCTTTTCATTGTCGTGCGCACAATTAATGCGGGCGCAATCCATTCCTTTTTCAATCAAATTATAAATAAGCAGTGGCTCCTGAGCCGCTTCAGACGGAAGGGTTACCATAATACGCCCCTTGCGACCATTGACAGGCATCCCGAAAAGATCGTTCGTGTGCTGTTCCAGAAGAAGATTTCCCGTTTTAAAGTCAAGACCAGTAGGAGCCTCGAATATCTTAGGATCGGCTTTTCTCAGACGGGCAAGAATTGCGAGAACGGAGTTGATACTTTGAAGAACATGTTTTTCGGAGCGTCCCAATGATGAAAGCCCCTTTTCAGTGAGTTGCACTTGAATTGGAAGAATATCCTTCTGACGAAGAGCTAGATAATGATGAAGGTTTTGCGCACTTCTTTGATAGGACGGATGAATGGGATGATTTGCAGATTTCCTCCTTTCTGAAAGAAGGATATCAGAACGAATCTTTAAAAGGGCTTGAAAAAGCCGATCAAGCTCCGTATCTGCAGAATGGATCTTTTTCATGAATTATTTTAAAAATTTCTCTATCGCTTTAGATCTTAAAAAGCTGATTTATTTCTGAATCATATTTAATAATTAAGTTTTCACAAAAAAGTTTTTGTAACATTCTTGTGTCAGGAAAATTACTGTAAAAAACTAAGTCCCCCGACTTTTACTCGTTCGTAGTCAGAAATCGTTCCTAAATCCATCCAACAGCCATCGTCGACAAGATGGCCTTGAATTTGATCCTGATCTTGAGAGCTTGCCAGCATTCTTAAAAAAACATCGACGACCGATTCAATTTTCCCGGGAATGAGTCGATTTAAAAATCGTTTTTCGACGAGATAAACTCCGGTAAAAAGTGTTTTCTCTAATCCTTCAATTCCTAGTCGAGAACGGATATCTCTAACTCGCCCTGCTTTTCGATCCCACCCGACTTGTTTTGGTTCTTCGAGAGTTCTAAGTGCTAGAGTCACTTCAGCACTGGAGGCTTGATGTTTTTCGATGAGGGGCTGCAAATTAAAGTTGGAGAGAACATCTCCATTATAAATCAACAAGCTTTCTCCAAGAATAAGATCCTCGATATTTTTGAGTCCGCCAGCCGTTTCAAGGAGAACTGGTTCGTATCTAAAAAAAAGAGGGACCCCTCTCCACTCTTTTGTCGGAAAAGCCTCTTCGTAACGTGAGGCACAGTGATGTGTATTAATGATGATTCGTTCGACTCCATGATCGACAGATCGATCGAGGGCATCACAAATCATAGGACGACCACAAACAGGAAGGAGGGGCTTGGGACAGTTTAAAGTCAGGGGGCGTAATCGCGTTCCAAGACCGGCCCCCAAAATGAAGGCTGTCTGAATTCTAGACATTACGGTTTAACAGTAGGAACAATCTTGAGAAGTCGGTCGGCAGCGCGAGCAGCCAATTGACGAATCACTTGATCTTCTCCAGCTTTATTGGCAATTCCCTTGAGCATATCGATCGATCCCGTGTCTTGTAACTCAACAAGTGCGATGATCGCTTCGTGGCGAACCGCAGGATCTTTATCTTGGAGTCCTTGTCGAACCACCGCAGTCGTGTTGGAGTCTTGAATTTGACCAATGACACGCATTGCCAAAGGTCGAATCTCTGCTCTCCCGGTTGTGAGATACTCTAATAACTGGGGAATCGCATTGCGATGACGAATCGTGGCAAGGGCGAACGTGGCGACCTCCACGTGCTTTGCATTTGGACTCTTCAATTGAGCGATGTATTCCTCAGGTTTATTTTGTTTAACCAGAGTCAGTAGGGCATTGGTGGAGGCATGTTGGACCTGCGGATCCGCATCATCTAACAGCAGGAAAAGGGGGGCAACTGCTTTGGGATTACGAAGTCGACCCAACGCCTGAGCCGCATCCGATCTTACAAACCACCATGAATCTTTTAAAGCCTCAATCAATGGGTCGACCGCTCGATCATCTTTTAAATCTCCCAAAGCATAAACCGCAGAGCGGCGAACTTCATTCTCCGAATCCTTTAGTAATTTAGCGATGGAGGAAAAAGCATCCGGATCATTAATCGTACTCAAGGCGCGGGCCGCATTCCCTCGAATCATCGGATCTTTATCACGAAGTGCATCTCTGAGAACGGCATCTTCAATCGTCGATTTTCCCTTCGAGAGAACTCGAACGAACTCTCGGTAAGCAGAAACCGCAAGATCCACTCGATCTGCCTTTAAAAAAAGAGTAATTCTTCGGCGGTGAAGTGATTTACTTTCAGGAGTTTCATGAATTCCTGTGGTTAATAAATTTAAGGCCTTTTCAAACTCGCGTACCTCAATTAATGCATCCACTTTTGCAATCGTTTCTTTTTCTTTTTTAGAAACACATCCGATACAACAAAAAAGGATGAATCCCACTATCGATAAATAAATAAAGCGCATGTTTTTTCTTTAGCCCTTCCGATTCTGAAGCGCAATGAACTTTTATTAAAATGTTCCCAATTGAACGATCCGAAGGGGATGTGAATTTAAAGATGAAGGGGGTCTCATCCGCTCGATCTCCAAAAGGTCTAGGGGTAATCCTTTTCCCTTCAAGGCGGTCAATCCGAGGGGGAGAGCCTCAATCGGAGCATTCACAAAAGATCTAAAATCTTTAGAGGCAGTAATTTTTCCAGGGGAACAGACCGATTCGATTCTTGCGGCAGTATTCACGGTATCCCCCCAGACATCGTAGGAAAACTTACGTTTTCCGACAATTCCTGCGATTGCCTTTCCACAATGGAGTCCGATCCGAATATCCCAATAAAGCTGATCATTCATGACTTTCTCCTCCCAGCGTTGGGAGATAAAGTCACGCATCCGAAAGGCGCACTCTAGAAGACGTGAGGCGGAATCGGTAGGATTTAATTCATGAAGTCCTGTCACACAAAAGTAACCATCCCCAATCGTTTTCAATTTCTCAACCCCGGTCTCATCACAAATATCATCAAAGGCTGAAAAACAGATGCTGAGCTCCCCGACGAGTTCTTCAGGATCCATCATTTCTCCAAGACGCGTAAAATCGACGAAATCGCTAAATAATACAAAAATTTGTTCATGCTCTTTTGCGCGAACAGTCCCCTTATCACGAATCTCATCGAGAACAAAAGCGGGAAAAATATTGCGAATTAAACTATTCGACTTTTTTTGTTCTTGAGAAAGCTCCTTTTGGCTCTTGATCAATTTTTCCTGACTCTGAACAACATCGATTAAATTCATCTCTCTCTCGATCAACCTCGCAAACTCCTCCATCGTCTCCATTTGAGTGGGAGACAGCTCTCGCGTCTTCATATCAATCAAACAGAGACTTCCAACGACATGCTTCCCATCCGGCGATAACGGCCAGCCGGCATAAAAACAAAGATGAGGTTCACCTAAAACGGCGGGATGATTTTTAGAAATGGGGTGATTTCTTGTATCTGATATGATCAACGGTTTTTTCAATAAAATCGTATGGCTACACAATGAAAGATTTCTTGGGGTTTCCACTAAATCGATTCCGACTTTAGATTTGTACCATTGGCGCTCTTTTTCAATGAGGGCTACATAAACGATCGGAACCTCAAAAATTTTTTGTATCAAACGAACGATTCGATCAAAACGCTCCTCGGCGGGTGTATCCATGATTCGAAGATTTTCTAAGGACTGAAGTCGAACCTCCTCATTCCACGGAATCTCTGCTTCTTGAAACCGGGCCAAATCACTCATCATAAAACTTTATCTCAAAGGGATGCCCTGTAGCAATTGAATAATAAAAAACCCCTAACAAACATCCCTAAGACCGGCTCTATTGGCTAAAATTTCATTAATGACGAACGAGAAGTAAATCCTCGAGGAGAACTTTCGTGACAATGACACTCTTTCCTTGGTTATTCTCAAATTCAACATCATAAGTTCCCCCTTGAAAGGAGCGAATAATGACGCCGATATCACCGTAATGAAGATCGGATTCTGGAAGATCTTTTTGTAAAGCGACCTCATCCATGGGATGAAGATTGGGAGCTTTCATTTGAGACTCTAGCACAGACTTGGTCGATTTACAAAAAACAATTTGGATTGTTTAACACGAATAAGTACTGAGTGGTTTCTCAAAAGCAGGTGCAATCGATCAACGGAAAGTCTCATTTATTTTTAGCCGTAATACAGTATGCTACCGTCGCCTTAACGATTTGATCCGGGCCTAAAATCCCTCGCCATTGAACACCGGAATAAATCATCGAACGAGGACCAATGAGGGATCCTGGATTTAACACCGCATGACATCCGATCTCCACGTGATCACCAATAATAGCCCCGAACTTTCGGAGCCCCGTTTCAATCTTTTGCTGCTGATCTCTAATCACAATACCCTCTCCCGTAAGCTTAAAATTAGAGAGAATAACGCCTGCTCCTAGATGAGATCCTGTTCCTAAAATAGAATCTCCAACGTAATTAAAATGAGGAACTTGAACTCGATGAACTAAAAGAGAATTCTTGAGTTCCGAGGAGTTTCCTACGATCGATTCATCGCCGACAATCACTTGGTCTCGGATGTAGGCACCGGAGCGAATCTCGCATCGCTCTCCGATCCATGCAGGTCCTTTAATGACGGCGCCAGCCTCAACGACGGTTCCTTTTCCGATATGAACAAGAGGGCCAATTTTAGCGAAGGAATCAACTTCGCCTAGAATTTGAGGCGGATTTTTTTTAAAGTAATCGACGAGATACCGTTTAATTTTAGGGAGTACCTCCCAAACATGAGTAACCCCTTCAAAAATCGCTGCGTGAACGATTTTATTCAATCGATCCATTTCAAAAAAATCTTGTGTTTTAAAACTCACTGAGGACTCCTTAACGAATTACTTTTTCTAATGCTCGCTCCATGGCCGCGGCTGTCAAATCAAGATCTTCAGGCGTATGCGCTAAACTTAAGAAACCGGCCTCGAATTGAGAGGGTGCTAAATAAACTCCCTCCTCTAATAAATAGTGGAAAAAACACGCAAATCGTTCACGATCAGAGGCCATTGCCTCTTTTAAATTCCGAACGGGACCTTCTGTAAAAAACAATGAAAACATCGAGCCGATCCGATGCCAAACATAACGAGATCCCTTTCTTTTGAGAGTTGCAAGCACTCGATCTTCAAGGATTTGTCCTAACTCCTCAAGCCGCATAAATCCATTTCGCTCTTCTAATTGCTGGAGTTGCATAAGTCCCGCCGCCATCGCAAGGGGGTTTCCTGAAAGGGTTCCGGCTTGATAAACGGGGCCTAAAGGAGCCAGAAAATCCATGATCTCTTTTCTTCCGCCAAAAGCACCGACCGGGAGTCCTCCTCCGATGACTTTACCAAAAGTGGAAAGATCCGGTCTGATTCCATGCAGCTCCTGAACTCCCCCCTTAGCCAAACGAAATCCAGTCATGACCTCATCAAAAATAAGGACTACTTCATGTTTTTCAGTTAACGTTCGAAGTCCTTCAAGATATCCGGGCAACGGAAGAATTAATCCGACATTACCCACGACAGGCTCGAGGATTATAGCCGCAATCTCCCCTGGGTAAAGCTCCAGCGCCTGACGAACAGCCTCTAAGTCGTTATAGGGCAACGTCACGGTGAGTTCCGCGAGAGCACGAGGAATCCCCGCGCTGTCCGGTTGTCCCAGAGTAAGACCTCCTGATCCTGCCTTGACTAAAAGGGAGTCCACATGACCATGATAGCACCCCTCAAATTTAATAATCTTATCTCGACCCGTAAATCCTCTCGCTAAACGGACTGCAGACATTGTGGCCTCGGTTCCGCTACTGGTCATTCGGACCCTCTCAACGGAAGGAACCCATTGCGTAATTTTTCGCGCCATCTCGACCTCCCGAGCCGTTGGAATTCCAAAACTAACCCCATTTTGAGCGGCACTTTGAATCGCCCCAAAAATCGAGGGGTCGGCATGGCCTAAAATCGAGGGACCCCAGCTACAAATATAATCGATGTAAGAATTACCATCTTCATCCCATACCTTACTTCCGAGAGCTTTTTGAGCGAAAAAAGGGTCGCCGCCAACCCCTCGAAAGGCGCGTACTGGAGAGTTTACTCCTCCTGGTATAAATTGAAGAGCCTCTTTAAAAAAAAGTTGAGATCGAGATCGATTCATCTTCATCTCTCTAGCCTGAGGCTCGACATTGGACAATCAAATAGCATCCCTATTCTTTTATTCCTCACGATAAGCAGTCAAATATAGAGTTGATGTGAATATAAAAGATGCTAATCCTTGGACATGGCCTGTCTTATTTTTCTCGACGATCAAGGAGCCCCTTCTCGTTTTCCTCTCGGTAAAGCAACGTTAATGCTCGGAAGCGCCCAAGAAAGTGAAATCCTTTTAAAAGATAATACGGTGAGTAAAAATCACGCTTCAATCATATACGATAAAAATAAATTCTGGCTCAGAGACAATGGATCGACCAATGGGTCTCTGGTGAACGGAAAGCCGGCGCAGTACCAACAGCTTCAAAATGGCGACACCCTTCAATTTGGCTCTTACAAGTTCTTTTTTGACGAATTTTATCAAACGCAAGAAATGTTGGAGAAAACAATCTCGCAAAACATTAAAATCATCGACCAAAAAGGATCCGATAAAAAAGGCCAGAGCTACCGTCAAACCGTACAACTGCAACCCGCAAAAGATAGTAAGAACGTTCCCATGCGAATGATGCTCACTGAAAAAGTGAATACAATTCCCGATAGTTTGAGTAATATTAGTCAGACTTTTGGATATTGGGGATTTATTGCCTTCCTTCCCGCAATTATTACAGGTCACATGGCTCAACCCAAAACGGCGAGTGATCGCAAAAATCAAATTGTCGGACTTTCTCTAGGCTATACATTTCTTTTCATTTGGCTTGGAATTGGACTTTATTACTACAGCAGTCCTTCGGAAAACGTTTCAGTCCAAAAAAAATCTCAAACGCAAGCCACCACTCAGTCCGAGATCGTTTACGATTTTCCCATCATTTCGAATCCCTTGGAGCTCATTAAGAATCCGATGGTTTGGCTTCCACCAAGCGGCATCTACAACAATATTCTCTTTAATAAGCCGAATCCCGCTCTTGAAGGCAATTCGGCACTTCTAAAGGAGGTCGCCTCGATAAAATCAGTACTTATCCACGGACTCGTTTGGATGGAACTCGGATCAAGCTCTTTTAAACTTCAAAAAGCCCTACGTAAGTTGCAACTCACCACCGAGACCTATCGAACAAATCCTACTTTCTGGGAGTACAACAGTTCCATGACCCCAGACAAGAAAAGTTATTACGAGCCGTTCTTTTTTCCAAAAGAGACCCCTCAATTGTTCTACGATAAAGATCCCACCCTTGTTCCCTCTATTGCCCGCTTTTCCTCCCCTGAATTTCAATGGTGCTTCGGCATCCGTGGGATTACTTTTAATCTGCCCCCTGAATTTCAAGAAACAGAAAATCTTACTAATCTTCGTGTCGTTCTTGTCGTTAGAGCGGGAGAGAAAACCTCAACATTAACGATTCCCACGCTCGAAGGAAATCTGACACGCAATGAACCAAAAACGTACAACTATAATGTCACCCCCTCCCTCCTCTATGCGGCAATTGTTTATCGTATTTCAGATCGTAAACCGTTGATTATTTCAACCTATGAAAAATATTTTAGTTTAGAGGATGCAAAAGGCCTTGAGGCTTGGATGATGAAGAACTTCGATGAGGTCATCTCCCATCAGCCTAGTAGCGGTCTTGCCGTTGCCTCGCCTTTTACAATCAAGGAAAAAGCAGTCACCCCAGTCACTCCGCCGAAACCCAAAGTTAATTTTTTTATTCAAGAAACAAAATAAGCGGATATGGATTTCTGCCTCGACCTCTTTAAAAGTCTTCATTCCTCCGAAGGATTGATTCAACTCATTACTCAAGGCGGCTTTTTTATCCTTGTCGCAATCATCTTTGCAGAAACGGGACTTTTACTCGGATTTTTTCTCCCCGGAGATTCCCTACTCGTCGCTGCTGGAGTTGTTGCGGCCCAAAGTGATCATCCCCTATTGAATATCTGGATCCTCAACTTCTCTTTGATTGTTGCTGCTTTTACAGGAGATCAATTGGGTTATTGGCTAGGATCCATCACTGGCCCTAAAATCTTTCAAAAAGAAGATTCTCTTTTTTTTAAGAAAAAATATGCCTGCGAGGCTCATGCCTTTTATGAAGAGCACGGAGGAAAATCTGTCATCATTGCTCGATTTATGCCTATTCTACGAACCTTTGTTCCCTTCATTGCAGGAGTAGCTCAAATGCCTCGCAAACGATATGTTATTTTTAATCTTTTAGGGGGGGCGCTATGGGTTGGCTCCCTGTTAAATTTAGGCTACCTTCTTGGCAAGACTCCCCTCGTAAAGCAGCTCCATCTGATTATTCTTGTCGTGATTACAATCTCCATGCTTCCAATCGCAATCGGCCTCGTAAAACGGCTGATGACGAAGTAAACCTGATCAAAGATTATCGACTCTGAGGGCCGAGTGCCACCGCTCAACAATTCCTATGCCAATCGGTTCAAAGGCTTATGCGCGGTATGAAGAGCGACAATCCCTCCCGTCAAATTCCAATAAGTAGGCCCCTCGAAGCCGCCCTGCGTTAACTCTCGAGCGAGTTGTTTTTGCGTAGGAAAGCGGCGAATTGTTTCTGCCAGATAATCGTAGTCCGAAACCTCAGCACCCCAAACCTGAGCGATCACGGGAAGAATCTCGACAAGATAGTTCCAATAAATCTTTTTCCACCATGCCACCGGATGAGAAAATTCCATGAGATATAAGCATCCCCCCGGACGAAGAACTCTCAAAATCTCTTTTAATGCCAAAGGACGATCCACGACATTTCGATATCCAAATGAGATCGTCACCGCATCAAAGGAACCCTCTTGAAAGGGTAAAAACATCGCATCGGCCGTCGATAAATTACTGACCGCTTTCTTTTTCGCCATTTGTAACATGGATAGACAAAAATCAGCTCCAACTCCCATTCCCCGATAGGCTCTTCGATTTTTTAAAGCCATTAAAACATCCCCACTTCCGGTCGCCAGATCTAATAAATCTCGAGGAAACTGCTCTTTCACCCGTTGCGTCAAAAAACCTCGCCAATAATAATCAACTCCCCCACTCAAAAGATGATTAAGAAAGTCATATCGCCCTGCGACTCTCGAAAAGAGGATCTCAACTTGATGCGCCGTTTTCGGATGTTTCAAAGATTCCTTTCTGATCCGCCCTTTAACAAATCGAAGACCTCTTGATACTTTGCTTGAATCTTTTGAATGATCTCTTGAGGGAGCACGGGGCCCGGAGATTGCTTATCCCAAGCCAATGTTTCCAAATAATCTCGGAGAATCTGCTTGTCAAAACTGGGTTGCGATTTTCCGACGACATACTGATCCGCAGGCCAAAAACGAGAACTATCTGGGGTCAATATCTCATCAATAAGAATAATTTTTCCGTCCAACCAACCAAACTCAAATTTAGTATCAGCGATGATAATTCCTCGTTTTGCAGCCATCTCTTTGGCCGTGCGATAAAGGGTTAATGTCAGATTTTGAAGCGTCTCATAAAGCAGATCCCCTATCTGAGCTCTTGCCTGTGCCTCGGTTAAATTTTCATCATGCCCCGTCTCCGCTTTCGTTGCCGGAGTAAAGAGCACCTGAGGAAGTGCCGAGGACTCCAAAAGTCCTTGGGGAAGCGAGAACCCCCCACAAGTTCCAAACTCCCGGTACTCCTTCCATCCTGATCCCGCTAAATAACCGCGAGCAACACACTCCACAGGAATGACCTCCGTTTTCTGAGAGCGAACCAACCGTCCCTTCCACTCCGGAATTTCAATCCCTTCAGGAAGATCGTAACCGATCACATGATTCGGAATTAAATGCGCCGTCCGATCGAACCATTGACGTGCAATTTGAGTCAGTAAAACCCCTTTATTCGGAATAAGATTCGGAAGAATAACATCAAAAGCGGAAATCCGATCGGAGGCCACAATCCATAATTCCTCTCGATAGGTATACAAATCCCGAACTTTTCCACTCCGTAAAGGTTCGACTCCCCATGACTTTAATTGATCTAAATTCATTCCCACCGTTGTCGCAGAACTCCTCTCGTTTGAAAACTCAAATCCGACGATTAACACGAGTGTCAAAAATAACAAATCCTTAAACGAAAGAGATAAATTCACTCCTGATCCATGCCGCCCAGCCCCGATACAGATCGCATCCGCGTCAACCTAACACACGAAAATACAATATTCACCGCAGAGTAAACGGAGGGACACAGAGGAAAAATTCAATTCTCTATTTTTTGAAAGCAAAGATAGCTGCCTTTTTCTTCGACTTAAAACAATCATAACCTCTGTTTTCCTCGGTTCCTCCATAAATCTTTATCTTTGGATTCGTCTTAGTTGGCGTCTTTTGCTTTTCGTTGCTCAAAGCTCCTCTTGGTTTTCTCTGCGGTGAATATTGTATTTTCTCTTCTCTTCAGTTAACGCTCATGGGCAGCTGCCTGATCGACGCTCCATTTCTCTTTTCACGATTCTGGTGATCTCTTTGTCGGGAGCGATCAATGTGGAATGAAATCAATGGGATTAATGCTTAAAATGTCTCAACCCTGTAAAGACCATTGCAATCCCCCGTTCATCGGCCGCCGCAATCACCTCTTCATCCCGAACGCTTCCCCCCGGTTGAATCGCCGCCGTAACCCCAGCATTTCCGGCCGCAATCAATCCATCCGCAAAAGGGAAAAAGGCATCTGAAGCAATCACGCTTCCTTTTAAAGAGAGTCCCGCCTCTCCTGCCTTCCACACCGCCACTTTAGAGGAATCAACACGAGACATCTGCCCTGCCCCCACCCCAAGCGTTTGATGCTCCGCCGCATAAATAATCGCATTCGATTTCACATGCCTCACGACTTTCCAGCCAAATAAGAGGGCGGCTTTCTCCTGAGGCGAAGGAGCTCGTTTCGTGACCACCTTCCAGGTGCTTGGATCAATCGCAATTGAATCCGTTTGCTGAATCAACCAAGAGTTTCCGGAAACAGTTCGAATCTGAAAAGGGGAGGGGGATTTTAATTTATTAATCATCAAACGTAGATTTTTCTTCTTGGTGAGTACCGCCAAAGCCTCCGGTGAAAAGCCTGGGGCGATGATCACCTCACTAAAAATCTCGGCGATCGCCTCCGCAGTGACTCCATCAAGAGTTTGATTCGCAACGATGATTCCCCCAAACGGCGCCTGACGATCGGTCGCATACGCACGATCCCACGCCTCCTTTAAACTCGATCCCGATCCAACTCCACAGGGATTTGTATGCTTCAAAATCGCAATCGTTGGCTCCTCCGTGAACTCTCGAATTAAATCCACCGCTCCTGAAATATCTAAAATATTATTATAGGAAAGTTCTTTGCCATGAATCTGATCGAAGTTTTGATGAAAATCTCCATAAAGAATCGCCTTTTGATGAGGATTCTCACCATAACGAAGCCCCTGCGCTTTTCGTAATCCCAATGTCAATTGCTCTGGAAAGTCCTCTCCCTTCTGACGTTTTAAAAGATAATTTCCAATCAAGGAGTCATAATAACTCGTATGCTGAAACACCTTCATCGCTAAATTTTCCCGAAGCTCTAAAGAGGTCTCTCCATTTTTTTGGATCTGTTCTGCCACCACCGTATAATCAGAAGGATCAACCACCACCGTGACCGTCCGATAGTTCTTCGAGGCACTCCGCAACATACTTGGACCGCCAATATCAATATTCTCAATACAGAGCTCATGAGAAACTCCGGGCTTTTTAATGGTCTCTTCAAAGGGATACAAATTCACAATCACATAATCGATCGGTTCAATCCCATGTTCCTTCGCTTGGGCTTCATGCTCCGCATTACCCCGAATGTACAGCAAACCACCGTGAACCTTTGGATGCAAGGTTTTCACTCGTCCATCCATCATCTCTGGAAATCCGGTGAAATCGGAAATCTCGGTGACAGGCAATCCCGCATCCCTCAATGATTTTGCAGTTCCCCCAGTAGAAATAAGGGTGACCCCATGCTTAATTAAGATCTCAGCAAAAGAGATCAGCCCTGTTTTATCCGATACCGACAAAAGCGCACGTGCCATATTTAAATCCTTTTTCTAGATCTTATTGTGATCGCATTTAAAGCTTACTTCAGAAGAACCTTTCCACTCCCTTTACGAATCGTTCCGATCGGAATCCCTTTAATGAGTTTCGCCGCTTGAACCGCATGCTTTGCATCGACAATCGCAATCATCCCAATTCCCATATTAAAGGTCTGATAGAGCTCCTCATTTGAAACATTCGCCGTATCCGCTAAAAGTTTGAACAGCGGGGAAATTGGCCACGATCCCAATTGAATTACCGCATTGACGTTTTTCGGCAAAATCCGCGGGGGATTATCAATCAATCCCCCTCCCGTAATATGAGCCAATCCCTTCACCATCTTTGCCTTTTTTAAAGCGCGAACCTGCGGAAGATAACTCACATGGGGCGCTAATAGCTCCTCTCCAATCGTCTTTTTGCTTCCATTTAACTTATCTTTAGGACTGAGCTTTAATTGATCAAAAATCAACTGACGAGCCAGAGAATAGCCGTTCGTATGAAGACCATTCGAGGGAATCCCTAAAATAATATCCCCCACTTTAATCTTCGATCCATCGATCATCTCCTTTTTCTCAACTAACCCGACAATCACCCCGACTAAATCATAATCACCCCCATGATAAACCCCCGGCATCTGAGCCGTTTCACCGCCGATAAGCGCACAACCGGCCTTCGCACAACCACGCGTAATCCCCGCAAGGATCTGTTCAAACTTTTTAGGCTCTAATTTTCCAATCCCTAAGTAATCTAAAAAATAAAGAGGTTCCGCCCCTAAAACAGCAATATCGTTAATGCAATGATTCACGAGATCCTCTCCCACCGTCTCATGCTTCTCCATCATCGCCGCGACTTTGAGTTTCGTTCCAACCCCATCAATGCTGCTCACTAAAACCGGCTCTTTATAGCCCGGAAAGGAGGCGCTAAAAAGTCCGCCAAACCCACCGATTTTTCCAAGGACCTCAGAACGATGTGTTTTTTTGACAAGCCCCGGAATACGAGACTTCACTCGGTTGCCTAAATCAACATCGACCCCTGCTTGTGCATACGCTTTTTTCATAAAGAATCGTTACGAATTAGCGTTTATCCGTCCTCACGCAAAGAGAAAATTACAAGGTCTTTTTTTACGTTTTTTTAATTAAAAATAAGACCCTAGGCGTGCGTATGGCTAAAGCTTGATGCCGCATTACGAACCCAGTCAATCGCCTCCCGTAATCCCACCTGTTGGCGTTGACTTAAAGAAGAGGTCCTTAACCGGTCCTCCGACTCATAAAAAAATTGATTCATCTTGAGTTTTAATCGATCCAACGCCCCCGATTGTTCGATTAATTGACGAATCTTTTGCAAAGAGTTGGGTTGATCAATCCGTTCCACACAAAGTTCCAAAAAGTTTTGCTCCATCGAATTTAAACTTTGAAAGGCCTCCAAAAGAAGCATCGTCTTTTTTGCATCGATCAAATCCGATTGAAAAGCATCCTCTAAATTAAACTCTCCTAAATCGTTCATCATTTGAAAAGCCAACCCCAACGGTTCACAAATACGACTAATCTCTTGAATTTTACGATCCTCCACTCCCGCATGAAGCGCCCCTAAAACAAAGGGGGCCTCAAAGGTGTAACGAGTCGTCTTCAACGTGTACATCTGAGTCACATCCTCAATCTTAATCTGCGAAATTTTTCGGTCCCCTAAAATGATATCGTAAATCTGTCCAATTCCCGTCTCCGTGACGTACCGTTGGAAATGCTGAACGGCAATATATTGATGATGCGTCGAAAGATCGCTTTGCTGCATCGCCTCCGAAGCCATCGAAAATAAAATATCCCCTGCCACCATCGCCAATCCCTGCGCAATCCGCGGACGATCGGCTCGATCTCTCAAATGACGCTCAATCGTACGATGAAAAGTCGGAAGTCCACGACGCCGATCTGAAAGATCAACGATATCATCATGGATCAAAATAAAAGAGTGCAGAAGCTCCAAGGCAATCGCATTCCTTAATAATAAAAGATCCCCCAACTCACGTTCTCCCCCAAAAGCCTTATAGGCCACTAAAAATAAAAGCGGTCGAATCCGTTTTCCCTTTCTTAAAATAAAATCGGACATATCCGAAAATAAGTCCTGATATAAAGTTAAAGGGAGCTGCCGAAGACGATTTTCCTCTAAAAAACGGGCCAAAGCCTTTTCAATCGAAAGACTCGCCTCTTTTAAATCTAAATTGGGATGCTCCATTCGGTTCACAAAAAAAGATAACCGCAGGTCTAAAAGATCCAAGTTAAATTTGAATCCAAAAATATTATATATTTTGCAAAGACTGAGCTTCAGAAAGGGTCTTGCGCAGCTCTTTAATACTTAAGGGCTTATCTAAAATCTTAAAAACCCCTAACTCATCGGCCTTCGTGCGGTCAATTTGAGAGGCCATCCCTGAAAAAAAGATGATTGTCGTCTTCAATCCAGATTCACGCATCGCTTGCGCCACATCTAAACCACTCTTTCCCGGCATGAAATAGTCCATCAAAACCACATCAATTTTCTCTTTGTGAATCAACTCTAAAATCTCCCCCGCCTGAGTACAATGGACAGAATACCAGCCGCTTTGAGATGCAATCTCAGCAACGATAACCCCCACAGCCTCTAAGTCATCTACAACCAGTAAGTTCATACCCAGATTTGAAGTTATGAAGGTTTAAATTGATTTGGAAAGAATGTTTTCCAGCAATTCCGAAAACTAAAGTTTTCGGAAGTCCCCGTCCCTTTAGGGATGGATTGAATGCATAGGGGAGCGCATCGAATCCTTTAGGATTGGAAATGCGCTGGGGATCGGGGGGAGTCAATGGAGGAATAATCTGATCGAATCGTGTT
>CAMCYL010000043.1 GCA_945883905.1 Akkermansia muciniphila
AATACACAAAATACACAGAAAGAAGATGTTAAGCAAAAAAAGAGTTATTTTTTCCTTCACCCAGCGGGTGAATCCCCTGTTTTTTATAAACCCTTAAAATTCAGTGTGTTCTGTGTATTCTGTGGTTCCAACTGCTTTTTCTAGGATTATAAACAGTCATCACCTCGATTATCCTCCGTCTATTATAAATATTTTTCTCTTTATTGGCGTCTTTTGTTTTTCCTTGGCGGTTAAAATTGTATTTTCTCTTCTCCTTAAGTTGACGTCTATGGTCAGCTGCCGGAGCGGCATGGGCGAAGGGGGATGTTTTTTTTCTTTCCTTCCTCATCCTTCAAATTCACCCCTGATCCATGCCGTCGGATCCTCTGTTGCTGATTGAACAAAGGGAGTTGTTATTGAGGCGGTTTGTGGGCGGTTTTTAGGAGATGAGAGGCTTGTTCTGGAGTGAGGTGTTCCGAGGACGTCGGAATCGCCTCACAAAGGTCACGCCAGCCGGGGAATTTCCAGAGATTAGGAAAGCCGCTACATTGCGCTGGTTTTACGGATTGAATTTTACAATTATTTTTGCCTTCGAGAAATATGCATTCGTGATTGGGACGGGAGATGATTCCAAGACCTCCGCGATCGGGAAGGATTTCGCAGTAGTCTTGAATGAAATCAAGGGGATCGATTTTTAGAAAATCAGCAATCGGTTCAATTTCATTTTCTTTCAGTTTAATGACCCCGGGCCAACGACAGCAATTTCCACAGCGTTGGCATTCGTAGTGAACGGGTTCAGGGGCGGAGGGATTCGGAGTCATTGAAATTAAATAAAAAATCGGATTAAAAATGGGGATCAAGAAAGAGCGAAAATAGTGTACAAGAACTCAGATTTTTAAAACGTTAGAGGCTGATGAGCGGATCTCCGAGGAACTCGGACATGGTGGCAAAAGTGTAATCTCTTTCGAGAAGGCCATCGAGAATTGCTGGGACCGCTTCTGCCGTTTGTTTATGGATATCGTGAAGGAGAATGATAGAGCCAGGGTTTGATTGAGAGAGAACTCTTTGAGTGACAATGGAGGATCCGGGTTTTTTCCAGTCGAGCGGATCGAGAGACCAGAGAGCGACGCTCAGATGATAGTCCGTGGAGATCGGTTGTTGTTTTTGAGAGAAGGAGCCGTAGGGAGGACGAAACCAAACGGCTTTTACGCCACTTGCTTTTTCGATGGATTCTTGGCAACGGAAAATTTCAGTTCGGACCTTCTCCTCAGGCATATTCTTGAGGGCAGGATGACTGTAGCTATGATTCGCGAGTTCGTGACCTTCGTCGCGGATTTTTTTAACGGAATCGGGAAAGGCATCGACATTTTTACCGACCAAGAAGAAAGTGGCTTTGACCTCTCTTTTTTTGAGTTCCTCTAAAACCATATGCGTGGTTGAGGGATTGGGACCATCATCAAAGGTGATACAGAGACGTCGACCGAAGCCAGGGCCGGCGGTGGTAAAGGCGCGATTCGTTTCGTATTCAACGGCTTTTGGGGGAGAAAAGGGATCGACTTCCTCTCCATAGAGTCGAGGAATAAAAAGGGAGGCGGAGGAGGCCGCTAAAAGTTTTAAGAATTGACTGCGTTTCATGGAAGAGGAATCTCAAAAAAATCCCCAATCTCAACACTGTAAATTAAGTGGTGAGTTGGGGATAAAGATCGTTTGAGCGGATTATTCAGAAAGTTTTTCGGGAATCGGCATTTCGATCTTACCATTCAGCGTACCCCCATCGCGAACAAGGAAGCGAGGAGAGATAATATCTCCAACGACGACTCCTCCTGCAAGGATTTCAACTTTTTCGAGGGCATTGATCGACCCTGTGATCGTTCCCGCGACCGTCACACTACGGGCATTGATTTTTGCACGGAGGTTACCAGTGGGATTGATTTGAAGATCTTTTTGAATTGTAATTTCACCGTCGACGGCGCCATCGATAACGAGGCTTTCGTCGCCAGAGATTTGGCCTTGGATTTTGATCGTTTTCCCGATAGTCGTGATAGTCTCTTCTTTCATAGGGGTGAAACTGCCATAAGATTTTGAATTGGCAATACTCAAAAGAGTCAAAATCGGATAGTGATCTTGATTGGGGGGATGATTATTTTGTGAGGGCGACTTCCATCAGTTCGTGCATACGCTGAATGAGGACTCGAGGATCTTCACTGATGCCAGCGGTAATTTTTGCGGTATCAAGAAGTTGACGGGCGACTTTTTCAGCGATTTCCGGTTGAAGCTCCTTTTGTTGGTGAAGCTTTTGAACCAGGGGATGGCTGGGATTGATTTCGAGTCTGTATTTTTCAGTCGGCATGGAGGTTGTGTTATCGCGTTGCATCGCCTTCATCATCCGACGCATGGAGGTGCTGGTATAAGGATCTTCGTCGACGACGACCGCAGGGCTGTTAATGAGTCGGCGGGAGGATTGAATGTTGGAGATCTCTGCTGAGAGAAATGTTTTCATCCAATCCGTGAGTGATAACGCTTGTTCATCGGTGAGCCCGGTGTTTTGTGAGTCGAGAGAGAGATCGCTTTTTTCGCAAGATTTGATCGATTTACTATCGAACTGACGGAGATTCTCCATGACGAATTCGTCACGGGGATCAAAGAGGAAAAGAACCTCGATGTTTTTCGCCTTAAAGACCTCGTAGTAAGGGCTGTTTTCGGCACTTTCTCGATTTAGTGCCGAGAGATAATAGATCTCTTTTTGAGACTCTGGCATTCGCGCGACGTAGTCGGTAAAGCCGATTGTTTTTCCTTTTTCAGTGAGAGAGGATTCAAAGCGAAGGAGTTTTGAGAGCGGTTCGCGATGAAGAAAATCGTTGGCAGTTCCTTCTTTAATACAACCGCCGAACTCTTGATAGAAGTGGGCATATTGTTCCGGATTTGACTTCGACTCTTCATCGAGCATTTTGAGGATACGGCCGGTGAGAACTTTGTTGAGTTTCTGCATGAGTGCACTGTCTTGCATTGTCTCACGAGAGATATTGAGAGGAAGATCTTCACTATCGACAATTCCTTTGAGGAATCGAAGCCATTCAGGGAATAGACCTTTGGCCTCCGATTGAATGAGGACTTTTTTGCAATAGAGATGAACCCCTGATTCAAGACGAGTGAATCCGAGTTTTTCAATATTTGATTTGGGAACGAAAAGGAGAGAGTTGATATTCAACGGAGCATCCGCAGAGAAATGGAGACGATAGTGAGGAGCATCGGTTTCATGTGAAATGAATTGGTAAAACTCCTGATATTCCTCCTCTTTGACCTCAGATTTACTGCGGGTCCAGATGGCTTGGACGGTATTGACGGCTTTGCCGTTGAGTTCGAGAGGGAAGGAAACAAAGGAGGAGTAGCGTTTGAGGATCGATTCAATCCGATGTTCGTTCGAGAAATCATGATCCTCATTTTTGAGGTGAGCGACGATTTTAGTTCCTCGTTCAAGACCTTCTGCAGGTTCGATTTCAAAAGAGCCAGTACCTGTGGAGGTCCAGATCCAGCCTTGTTCTCCTGCTTTCCATGAGCGAGTGGAGACAACGACTTTTTCGGCGGCCATGAAGGTGGAGTAGAATCCGACTCCGAATTGACCGATGAGTTCGAGGCTTTTTTCTTTTTGTTGAGCGAGCTGTTGGAGAAAGGCTTTGGATCCGGAGCGGGCGATGGTGCCGAGGTTTTGAACGAGCTCTTCTTTGGTCATTCCGAGGCCGGTGTCAGAGAAAGTGACGGTATGGGCTTGATCATCAGTCGAGAGAGAGATCTTAAGTGGGAGTGATTCGTCTTGAATTTTTTCGCCAGTGGATTGAATAAAACGGAGTTTTTCCATTGCATCTGCAGCATTGGAGACGAGCTCGCGAACAAAGATCTCTTTGTCAGTATAAAGCGAGTGAATGACGATTTCGAGAAGTTGTTGGATCTCCGCTTGGAACGTATGTTTTTCGGGTGTGCTCATGGAATGATTGAATAATGAAGAACGGGGGATTCGACAATCATTTTTTTACGAATTTATTTTCGGAGGCAATGGAATCGAAACAGAGTTTGAATGAAGAATCTGAGTTTGAGAGGAATAAGAGGAATAAGGGATTTTGAGAGTTTTTTCAATATCGGAAGCGATTTGAGATTGGAGAGCAGGAAGATTGGGAAACTTTTGTTCTTCCCGAAGCCAAACCCATTGATTTAAGAGGATCTCTTTTTGATAAATATCTCCAGTAAACCCAATGAGATGGACTTCAATTTGGGCGGTCTTTTTTTCGAAGGTTGGTCGAAGTCCGTAGTTGAGGACAGAACGGTAGGTGATCCCCTCCACGGTGGCAAGGCAGGCATAGGTTCCAAAGGGAGGAAGGAGTTGACGGTGGGGAGTGAGATTAGCGGTAGGAAAGCCAAGGGTTTTTCCCTTTCCATCTCCATGAATGACCGTGCCGCTAATTTCAAAGGAGTGCCCTAAGAGTTGATCGGCGAGAGAAAAGTTTTTTTGGAGGACCGCCTCTCGGATACGAGTACTGCTGGCGGGTTCATTTTCGATGGTTAAGGGAGGGACAATATGGGTTGAGAAATTGAGTTGGCTTCCGAGATCGACTAAAGTGAGAGTCGTTCCCAGACCGTTGAATCCAAATCGCCAGTTAAATCCGACGCTGATGCTTTGTAGTTGAGGGAGATGACGTTTGAGCCAAAGAATGAATTCATGAGGACTGAAGTGGCGAAGTTTTTCGTCAAAGGGGATCGCAATCAAATGAGGGACTCCGTAGTGGTGAATCCAATACTCCATTCGCAGGGGAGAGGTGAGACGAAGGGGGGCTTTTTCCGGAGAGATAATTTCAAGGGGGTGTGGGTGAAAAGTGAGGATTGCGCACTCTTGGGGAGTCTGAGATTGTTGGAGAACGGTGGCGATGATTTCTTGGTGTCCACGATGGACTCCATCAAAAACACCAATGCCGATGTGTTTGATTCCTAAAGAGGGGGCTTGTGAAAGGGGGATCATTGTCGACGCATTTGAGAGACCTCAGGGAGAGAGAGAATGCTACTGCGAAGATCATCGACGGTACGAAGTGCTTGGAGATGATCCCACGTGAGGGCTCGATCTAGATTAAAGTTTCCGGATTTTAATCGGGCGAGTTGAGTGAGGTGAGCTCCGCAGCCAATTTTTTGACCGATGTCATAGCAATAGGTCCGGACGTAAAATCCTTTACTACAGATAATTTCAAAGGAGATTTGAGGGAGGTTCCATTGGGTGATTTTATGATGGAAAATATGGACGAGTCTCGGTTCGCGAGCGATCTCCTTGCCGGCACGGGCGAGTTTATAAAGGGGGACGCCATCGATTTTTACGGCAGAATACATGGGAGGGGTTTGATAAAAATCTCCAGAGAATTCTTGCATGACCTTTAAAAAATCCTCTTGTGTTAAAGGGGGAACGGGGTGTTCTTGCGTGATTTGTCCATCAGCATCTTGGGAGTCGGTGTTTTGACCGAGCTTCATCGTTCCGGAGTAGACCTTTTCCTCGTTCATTAAGAGATCTTGGATTTTAGTCGCCTTTCCGAGAACGAGAATGAGAAGACCGGTGGCCATTGGATCGAGCGTTCCGCAATGGCCTACTTTTTTGAAGTTAAATTTCCGACGCACAAAATCGACGAGATCGTGTGATGTTTTACCCTGAGGCTTGTCGATGAGAAGTACGCCATCTATTTCCATATAAGACCCTTTATTTTAAACCGGAAGCGGATTGAAGGGAAATTCTGATCTTTTCCAAGAGTTTTTGTTTTAACTCTGCAAGTGGAAGTCGACTTCGAATCCCCGCGGCAAGCGTATGGCCTCCTCCTCCGAATTCAGAAGCGATTTTTTGAACATCGATTGTACCGCGAGATCGTAAGCTTGCTCGGGTGGTTTTTTCGTCGATCTTTTCGAGAACGAATGCGACCTCGACACTACGAACACTTTGAAGAGATTCGACGAGTCCCTCGGTTTCATCGGAGTGAGCCCCGCTGATTTGAAACATTTCTGGGGTCAGGCTAAAGTAAGCGATTTGTTGATGGTGATCGAATTGAACCGTATTGAGGACCTCTTTTTGGAGGAGTAAACGGGAGGCGGGATAACTTTGGTAACAGGCTTGAGAGAGTTCGGAGGGACTGGCTCCGGCTCGAATTAAACCGGCGGCGATTTCGAGTGTTTTTGCGGTGGTTTGACGATAGCGAAAACTTCCCGTGTCAGTCATGATTCCGACGTAAAGACATTGGGCGACCTCCGGAGTTAACGGAAGTTTTAATGCTAGAATAATTTCATAAAGAACTTGAGCGCTGGCAGGGGATTCGGCATCGATCCAATTGATTTTCCCGTAACCACTATTACTAATGTGATGGTCGAGGTTGAGATCGACCTCGGTTTTCCAAGAGAGAAAAGTAGGGCCCAGACGATCTTGAGTGGCGGTATCGACGGCAATGAGGATTGTTTCGGAAGGGGGAGTCGTCGGAGGGCGGGAGATCAGTTGAGATTGCGGTAAAAATTCGAAGAGAGGAGAGAGACCATCCTCATTATAGAGGGCAACCTCTTTTCCGGCAGCGCGAAGCGAGAGGGCGAAGCCGAGACTGGTTCCATAGGCATCTCCATCCGGTCGAAGATGTGAAAATAGGGCAAAACGTTTGTTATTTAAAATAAGATTTTTGAGAGAGTCTAAAGAATTCATCATATAGTTGAAGTGAGTATTTTTTAAAAAAAGAGAGAGATCGAGTGTAAAATCGTTGCGTGTGCTTTCAAGGGAGATCGAAAATTCTTATTCTGTTGCATCGATGTTATAATTATGCGAAATTCTCTAATTATACAACCTTTACTGGAGATGAATCATGTCTGGCTTTTTAGGAATGTTCGGGAAGAAGAGTGAGGTGCCTGCTCCTCCTTCAGGAATGAAGCCTCCAGCACCGAGGCCTCCAGGGGTTGGTACTCCTCCACCGATTGCTGATTTCCCCTCTTCGATCATGGGATTGAAGGCTCCGAAGCCGATTGGAAATAAGATTGCTAAGTCGACGCAAAGAATCGTTTTACCTGCGCAAAAAACGGGGCCGCTCCTTGCTCCGTCGTTAGGGACGGCTCCGATTGGAACTGTGAATAAATTGGAGCCGACGATGCGAATTATGGTTCCTGGAAAAATAGAAGGAGCCGCAAAGGAGATTAAAAAGGAGTTTAATTTATCGACCAGCTCTTCCAATTCCACTTCCAATTTCAATTCTAATCCTATTCGTCTTCCCTTGAGTATTGCGTTGCGGTCGCTTCCTCCGGCTGTTTTATCTGAGGCATTTGAAGGTCAACTCAATCCGAATGAGGAGTTTTCGATCCCCGTCGATCTCTTGGTCCCCCAACTATCCGTTGGGAAAATCGAGTTTACGGTGCGGCAAATGATCGATTTTCTTCCTCCGACGATCTTTAAACCGTCGGAAACCATTACCGCTTATATGGAGACGAAAGTGGTGTTGCCGATGATGGAGGTGTTTACACGGATATCCGCTCAGAAGAATTCAGACAAAGGGGGAGCGATTACTCCAGTGGAGCCTGTTGTTGAGGATCAGAACAAAACACGCCCCCTTTCAATTCCTTTCGTTCCTCCTCCAGTTCCTACCGCAGCCCCCGCTCCCCTCATTGCTCCCTATAAGGCAACGGCAACTCAAGCTCCAGTGGTCGAAAATAAATTGGAAGATTTGTTAGCGGCGGCTCAAAGCGCCTTGGGCGATGAGGTTATAGGCGAGAAAACAGTTGAAAATCCTCCCTCGATTGAAAAATCGCTTATTGAAGAGGAGAAGTCGGAGGTGATTCCTCCTGTTGTTGTATCGAATAGTGATTCAGTCTCTCAAACCAATGAGCCTCCATTAGAGATTTTATTGAAGGCGGCACAGGCAGCTTTAGAAGAGGTTCCAGTGGGCGATCAGACGGTTGTTGTTCCTGAGTTACAGGAGGATAAAGTGATTCCGTTGGAATCTGTTTTAGTCGACGTAACGCCTGAGGAGAAAGAGTTGCCAGAAGCGATTTCTGCACCTGTACCTGTAATGGAGCCTCCTGTTGAGTCTCCTGTTAAATCCGAGGTCCCTAAAAATGAGGGGAATCCAATTGAGTTGGATTTAAATCGATGTGATGAAGCCTGTTTAATAAAGGAGGTTCGTTGTTCTCCAGAGATGGCGAAATCCATCGTTCATTATCGCCAACAAAGCGGGGGTTTCTCAAAGATTGAATCATTGTTATTAGTCCCTGGAATGACCGATCGAGTTTACCGATCCATTACAGGTCAACACGCCTCCGTGGGGGCACTCGTTGGGTTAAATGAACTTTTAAATATCTCTTTAGACTTAAAGATCACTGAGGAACAAGTGGTGGCTCGTATTGCTCTTTGGCCTGGGATTCGAGGATGTTTTGTGAATAAGGGAGGGGCGACGATCGGCTCACTTGTGGGAGTTGAGGCAATCGAGCCTTTTGTGGCACATGCGACCGATTGTTTGAATGCCTCTCAGGAATTAATTTCTTCATCGGCAGAAGTGCAACAAATCATTCTAAAAGATTCTATCGGTTCTTGGATTCTATTACGAAGAGGGAAAACTCTTTTGATCTCAGGATTTTTAGGAGGGATGATTCCTGATTCGATGAGAGTTGTATTGGAGAGATTGACGATCGAATTACATGATTTCTCGCAATCTTGAAAAGAACTGGATGGGATGAGAAAGTAAATTATGGCAATTTCTCATTGGGAAAAAGTATTAAATCATGCTGAAAAACAGCTCGAAAGTGATTCGCTTTTAAAGCCGAGAGATCTCTTGGATGTTTATCGAAAATTTTTAAAGATCGAGGAGCATCGATTAAAGCTAAATCATATGAGTGGGGGAGGGGGGAGAGAGATTGTTCAGAAAAGATCCTACTTAATATCCCTTGTTTTAAAGCATATTTGGCGAGGAGCGATTGAAAACGCAAAACGGGCCCATTTTCACGAAAATCCGCCGCTGGCATTGATTGCGGTGGGGGGATTTGGAAGAGGAGAATTAAATCCCTATAGTGATATTGATCTTTTATTTCTCTATGAGAAAGAGGGGGAGTCATCGGCCCTCGTGAAGGACGTTGTTGAGGAGGTTCTTTACATGCTTTGGGATGTTGGTTTTGATGTGGGGCATGCGACTCGTTCTCACGAGGAGGTGGTCAAGCAGGTCAAGGAGGACTTTCAAACAAGAACCTCGATGCTTGAATCCCGGTTTTTATGTGGGAATGAGGAGATTTGGGATAAATTTGAGGCGACGATTCAGAAAACCTGTTTTGAAGACAATGTGAGTGGGTATGTCGAATGGCGGTTGGAGGATCAGCGTCAAAGGCATTTAAAGAATAATAACACCCCTTTTGTTCAAGAGCCGAATATTAAGGGGGGGTGTGGAGGATTGCGCGATTATCATAGTTTGCTTTGGCTTGCGCGGGTGAAACGAAACATTCATACGACACAGGAATTAGTCGACGAGAAATTTATTACTCCGAGCGAACGAAAGGCCATGGATGCCGCTTATGATTTTATTTTAAGATTAAGGACAGAGCTCCATTTTCAGCAAAAACGCAAAGGGGATATCTTAACGCTTCAGCTTCAAGGAAAGATTGCAAACCGGTTCGATTACTCTCAAAAAACGATTTTACGACGAATCGAAAGTTTAATGCGCGATTACTACCAGCACGCGCAAGTTCTCTACCAGTTAACGAACCATCTTTCTGAGCGAATTGCAGGGGTGAAAACATCGCGAAGTGCTCCTCGTTCAATGCCCCTCCCTAAAACATTAGCGCGGGCAAAAAATATCGATGGATTTATTCTTCAATCGGGAATGATCGAGGCCTCTGATTCCTCTATTTTTGCAGAGGACCCGATGCGTGTTTTACGGGTCTTTGTTCATGCCCAAAATTACGATTTGGTTTTAGGCTCAGAGATCCGATTTAAATTACGAAGACGCTTAAAATTAGTCGATCGAAGTTATATTTATCATCAGTCCACGCGGGAGATGCTTGTAGGTATTTTTTCAAAAAAAGGGAGAGTCGGAGGGATCCTGCGTCAAATGCATGAAGTCGGTTTGTTGGGACGATTTTTTCCAGAATTTGAGCCCTTGACCTGTTTAGTTCAACATGAGTTTTTTCACCGTTACACTGCGGATGAGCATACTTTGGTTTGCTTAGAGATGATGGATAAAATTATTGATGCAACGGAACTCCCTTTTTTACCTTATAAGCCGCTTATGGAGCGAGTGGATAAGCCTCATTTGCTTTATTTAGCGATGCTTTTACATGATACAGGGAAAAGCGAGGGAGGAAGGCATCATGCCGATCAAAGTTCTTTAAATGCAATGAAGGTTGGGCGGCGTTTTAAATTAAAAGGAACCGATCTTTCGACGCTTATTTTTTTAACAGATCATCATATGACGATGTCGGAGGTTGCTCGCACGAAAAATCTGGATGAGCATGAGACGATATTGGCATTTGCTCGAATCGCTCAAACCCCGGAACGTTTGGAAATGTTGATGTTGATTACGCTTGCCGATGGAATGGGGACAGGAGGGGATAAAAAGTGGTTGGATTGGCGAGAGATGTTGTTATGGAGACTCTATCACTTGACTCGCCAGGCTTTGGCAGGGGAGGAGGAGTTTTTATTCGAGGCACAGAAATCAATTATCGAGCTTAAATTACTGGTTATTGAAAAGCGTCCTAAACTGATTTCTCAAGAGGAGGTAGAGGCGCATTTTTCCGGCCTACCAGAACGTTATTTTAATACATTAAGAGAGACTTTGATTCTTCATCATTTAGTGTTGATTCATGAGTTTTTAGGTCGACTTTCCGATCCTAATTTTACTCTTTCTCCGGTGATTGGATGGATCGATCGACCGGAGCAATCCCATACAGAGGTCACAGTGGTGACTTGGGATCGGGAAAAGGTATTTGCCAAGATTGCCGGAGTCCTCGCACTTTCCGGATTTTCAATTTTAAGTGCGGAGATTTTTACGCGAGCGGATAATATCGTCGTTGATACTTTTCGGATTTCAAATGAGATGTCGGAGGCGGTGACTCATCCAAGAGATCAGAAAAAATTTCGAGATTTAATGGAGAAAGTTTTTTCCGATCCGGATTTTGATTTTAATGCCGCTTTACCTGCTAAAAAAGGGATTATGCGTTTAGGGTTGGAGGGACTCGATTTTCCGACAAAAATCACCTTTGATTCGAGGAGTTCGATGGGATCGACCCTTTTAAGTATCACGACCCCCGATCGTCCTGGGTTATTGTATCAAATTACGAACACTCTTTCTGAATGTAATGCGAATATTCTTTTTGCGCGTGTGACCACGGAAAAAGGGGCGGCTTTGGATAGCTTTTATTTGACGGATCGCGAGAACCAAAAAATTATTGATCCCGTTTGGATGGATCATATGACTCAGGAATTGAAAAAGGCTCTCGAGGCGACTTAAACCCAGATTCGTCATTAGAAATTCATTTCTAATGCAATGCAATAGAAAGTGAATAATACAAACACCTGATTTCCAATGACTTCTAAATAATTAAAAGCAAAGCGAAGTCAGCTCATTCTTTCACCAAAAGGGTGAAATAAAATCGATCCAAATCTCCCTCAAGAAAGCATGGAGGCATGAAATGAAAAACAGAATGAATTCTGATGAAATCGGAATCTGAATCACTAGAAAATTCGATCTCTTAAGACCAGTAGTGCCACTAAAAATAGAAAAACCTTAAATACATTGTCTCGCGCAACGACGCCACGACGCAACGTTAAATCCCTACTCCCCCCCTCGTTCTGATCACGGCTCCTCCGAGCCTCCTCCTCAAATTCACCTACCAAATCCAGAGTTGTTTTCGACGGCAGTGCCTTAAAACAGGTTTTAAAGAGTGATTTTTAGATAATTCAGGATTGAGTCCAAACTCAATCGATTCTGTTTTATATCTCTTGATCCATTGCGTGACTCCGCGACCTTGGCGGTTAACACTCCCATTCCTATTCCTGCTTCCGTGCCTTCCTTAGAATTCCTTTTGCAGAATTTGGGTTAACTTTGCATAAGCGGCAACCAGAATGGTGAAAGCGAAATGCAGAATCTAGAATAAAATTTTGAGGATCCTCAACCCTCAATGACCTAAACGTTTTTGAGCCGCTTGATCAATCTTTAAACAGTCTTCAATCGAATTTCCTAAAACAGTATAATGTCCCATCTTCCTTCCTGGCTTTGCCTCAAACTTCCCATAAAGATGTAGCTTCAACCCCGGAAGTCCCAACAGTGACTCCCAAGCAGGCTCCCCCGCGGTCCACTCATCCCCTAATAAATTCCGCATCACGGACGGTTTCATCACCTCCGTCGATCCCAACGGCAATCCACAAACCGCTCGAAGTTGTTGTTCAAATTGACTCGTCACACAGGCATCAAAGCTAAAGTGACCGGAGTTATGAGTACGAGGAGCCATTTCGTTAATTAAAATTTTTCCCTCTTTTGTCAGGAAACATTCAACCGCCATCAAGCCGACAAGCGCAAACTTTTCCGCAACTCCCTGAGCAATTTCAAGCGCACGCTTTTCAATCTCTGGATCAAAGTTCGCCGGAACCTGACTCAAGGCCAAAATATGATTTTCATGATGATTTCTAATCACGGGAAAGGATTTCATCTCTCCTTGAGAATTTCGAGCGACAATGACTGAAAGCTCCGCGTCGTATGAAATCCACCCTTCAAGAACCCCTACTGGAGCCTGCAACTGACTCCACACGAACTCTAAATCACTGGAGACTGAGAGCTTCTGTTGCCCCTTTCCATCATAGCCAAAATCTGCGGTTTTAAGTACGGAGGGAAATCCGATCTCCGAAACTGCCTTCTTAAATCCCTCGATACTATCCACAACACAAAAGGGAGCGACCGGAAATCCATTTTTCTGCAACCACTCCTTTTCTCGTCGTCGATTCTGGCAGATATGCAAGACTTGCGGATTAGGAAACAGCGGAACAATTCCCTCAATCGACCTTAACGGCTCCACAGGAATATTCTCAAATTCGTAGGTAATCACATCAACCTGTTTCGCAAAGTCTTGGAGCGCTGAAATATCGGTAAACGGTCGATTCACCTCACGATCGGCAATCTGTCCGGTTGGACAATCTGGAGTCGGATCAAATGTATGAATCCGATATCCCATCTTGCGCCCTGCAATCGCAAACATTCGCCCCAACTGCCCGCCCCCTAAAAGCCCAATCGTTGATCCAGGTTGAATCGACTTCATAACTTTTGATTCGCCACAAATTGAGTCTGTTTCTTACGAAAAACGGCCCATTTCTTAAATAAAACGGCATCATGATTTGCTAAAATCGAAATCGCTAAAAGAGCGGCATTCTTCGCTCCAGGAACTCCCACTGCAAGCGACCCAACGGGAATCCCGGCGGGCATTTGAACAATCGAAAGCAGAGAATCTAATCCCTTCAATGCTTTACTCTCCACGGGAACTCCTAATACCGGGATCTCCGTAAACGCGGCCACCATTCCAGGAAGATGAGCGGATCCTCCTGCTCCAGCAATAATTAGATGGAGTCCACGACGTTTAGCACTCACTGCAAATGAACGGAGTTTTTCAGGGGTTCGATGAGCGGAAACAATCTCTTTTTGATAGGGAATCTGAAATTGGTCGAGGTAATCAGCCGCATGTTTCATCGTCTCCCAGTCGGAATGACTCCCCATAATGATTGCAATCTTGGGAACCATTTTTTTCTTTGTTTGAGCCATATCGACTTTTTTAAATCAACTTTCTCAATTTACCAACGAAAAATGAATCCTAGAAATTAGTTCGTTGCCTTATTTCTTAAATACCAATCGTAAGCGCCCCGAATTCCCGACTCTAAATCGACTCTCGGTTTCCAGCCCATTCCACGGATTTTATTCACATCCATGATCTTTCGAGGGGTTCCATCCGGTTTTGTGGCATCCCATATGATCTCCCCTTGAAAATCGACCGTTTTTTGAATCATCGAGGCCAACTCACGAATTTCAATATCCTCTCCGCAACCAATGTTAATGATCTCCGGAGATTCATAATTTTCTAAAAGCAAATGACAAGCAGAAGCCAAATCATCGCTATGTAAAAATTCTCGACGGGGAGTTCCCGTCCCCCAGAGGGTGACTGATTTCGATCCACTGACCTTCGCTTGATGAAATTTATAAATTAATGCGGGTAAAACGTGGGAAGTCTCAGGATCAAAGTTATCAAAAGGACCATACATATTCGTCGGCATTCCACTGATGAAACGTGACCCGAATTGTCGTGCATAAGCCTGACAGAGCCTTAATCCCGCAATCTTTGCAATCGCATAAGCCTCATTGGTCTGCTCCAATGGACTTGTCAAAAGGGACTCCTCTTGAATGGGTTGAGGGGCATGCTTTGGATAGATGCAGGAACTTCCCAAAAAAAGAAGTTTTTGAACCCCCACCCGATGGGCATTCTCGATGACATTGTTCTGAATCTTTAAATTCTGAAGCAAGAAATCGACAGGGTAATCCCAGTTCGCCTTGATCCCCCCCACTTTTGCCGCGGCAAGAATAACAAAATTCGGCTTTGCTTGATCAAAAAAATCTCTCACCGCAAGTGAGTCCTGAAGATCAACCTCCTGCCGGGTTCTTACAATAACGTCGTAACCTTTAAGATCCGCAAAAAGACGATGGATTGCACTCCCCACTAATCCCCGATGTCCCGCAATAAAGATTTTAGAGTTCACAAGACTACATGCGGATATCTTGACCGGTCATCTGACGACGGAGGGATTCAATATCTGCATCGACCATGATCTTCACGAGCTCCTTAAACATCACTTTGGGAGCCCATCCGAGTTGCTTCTTCGCCTTGGCAGGATTGCCAATCAAAAGATCCACTTCTGCTGGACGATCGTAACGCACATCATGCTCGACATAATCTTGCCACTTCAATCCAACACAACCAAAGGATTCCTCTAAAAATTGACGGACTGAATAAGTTTCACCGGTGGCAATCACGTAATCATCCGGTTTCTCCTGTTGCATCATCAACCACATCGCTTCAACATAATCAGGAGCAAATCCCCAATCCCGTTTGGCATCAAGATTTCCGAGATAAAGTTTCTTTTGTAAGCCCGCTTTAATCCGAGCCACAGCACGCGTGATCTTACGAGTGACGAAAGTCTCTCCACGGCGAGGACTTTCATGGTTAAACAAAATTCCATTGGAGACATGAAGTCCATAACTCTCACGATAGTTAACCGTAATCCAATAGCCGTAAACTTTAGCACAAGCATACGGACTACGAGGATAAAAAGGGGTTGTTTCGGTTTGAGGAACCTCCATTACCTTTCCGTACATCTCTGAACTGGAGGCTTGGTAAAAACGGGCTTTTGGACAGACCAAACGCATCGCCTCTAAAATTCTCAATGTTCCCAAACCGGTGACATCCCCGGTATATTCAGGAATATCAAAACTGACCCGTACATGACTCTGAGCTCCTAAATGGTAGATCTCTTGGGGTTGAATCTCTTGCAAGAGCTTTTGGATACTGACAGGATCATTTAAATCTCCGTAATGAAGTAACATCTTCGCCCCATTATGACGATCTTCATAAAGATGCTCAATACGGTCCGTATTAAAACTGGAGGCACGACGGATCACCCCGTGAACTTCATACCCTTTCTTTAAAAGTAATTCTGCTAAATATGAACCATCTTGTCCTGTAATTCCAGTAATCAATGCTTTTTTCATGAGTGATAGAAAAATAGGGAAAACAGAGCCCGTGGTCAACTTCAGAAATTGAATCCGACGCATTGGTGTCCAAAACAAAAAACCTTAAATACATTGTCTCGCGCAACGACGCCACGACGCTACGTTAAATCCCTCCCCGATCGTTCTGACCACGGCTACTTCGAGCCTCCTCCCTATTTTTAAAAAGCTCTCGAAAACGAGCTTTCGAGCTCTTTTTAAAAATAGGGACCTATCGCTTACGCTCTTGGGGTCAGAACTTCCCTCCCCACTTCATACAAAAACAATCCGAGAGTTTCCCTTAGAGAGGATCGTGAGCTCTTTCCGAGGAGAGGTAAAACCGATCCCCTAAAGAGAATCTTGATCGTTTTTTGAAAATCTTTTTTTCAAAGAAACGGGAGAGATTCTCGGGAGGCGGCAGCCGACAAAGGAGGCGCCGAAAGAAAAGAGCTCATGATCCTCTCCCTTTCTGACGTTGCGGCGTCGCGGCGTGGCGTGAGAACTGCTTGAGGATTTCAATCCCCCTCTTCGATTTACCCTCTCAAATCCAAAGTTGTTTGGGACGGTAGTGAATCAGGGGGGCGGGGAAAATCGACCGTAAAAATAGACCCATCAACAAAGAAATCTAAATACCCGGACTAAAACGACAAATTTCTTAATCCAAAAAAGAATAGAAACCTTGCCTTTTTTTAATTCTCGATAAAAATCAAAAAATGCCTCTCTATTCTCCCTGTTCTGAGCGATACACTAAAATCGGTTATCGATATTGTGGAAATAGCGGCCTTCAATTTCCGTTGATCTCACTTGGCCTTTGGCAAAACTTTGGCGACCAAAATCCCCTTTCCGAGCAAACTAAAATTCTCACGACTGCTTTTGATACCGGTATCACTCACTTTGACCTCGCCAATAACTACGGTCCTCCCGCGGATGCTGCTGAAATAAATTTCGGAACGATTTTCAAGGAAAACTTTAAATCCCACCGTCATGAACTCCTGATCTCCACTAAAGCCGGTTATTACGGTTGGCAAGGCCCTTATGGCGACGGAGGATCCCGGAAATATTTACTCTCCAGTATTGAAAGAAGCCTTCGCCACCTTCAAATCGACTACGTGGATCTCTTTTACCATCATCGACCGGATCCAAAAACCCCTTTAGAAGAAACGATGAAAGCACTCGATCAGATCGTCCGACAGGGAAAAGCACTTTACATCGGTCTTTCCAATTATACGGGAGCTCAAACACTCGAAGCGACTACGATTCTAAAGTCGCTCGGAACCCCCTGTTTGATTCATCAACCGATCTACAATATGTTCAATCGAACATTAGAAACAGATCTTTTACCGGTCCTTCGTAAGACTCAAATCGGATGTATTCCTTTTTGTCCTCTTGCTCAAGGTCTATTGACGAATCGATATCTTCAAGGAATCCCTGAAAATTCTCGAATCGGTCGAGGAAGCATTTTCCTAAAACAAGAACAGATTACCCCCAAATTACTCCTCACGATTCAAAAACTAAACGATCTCGCAAAACAAAGAGATCAAACCGTTGCTCAAATGGCTCTTTCCTGGATTCTTCGCTTACCGGAAATCACCTCCCTGCTCATTGGAGCCAGTAGCGTCGAGCAACTGATTGAAAATAGTAAATCTCTCAATAATCTTCAGTTTTCTGAAGTTGAACTCAATACGATCGAGAAAATACTCACCGACAACCGCTGATCGACACGAATGAACGTGAGTGGCAGATCTCGGATTGTTTAAAGGAATAAAAACTGAGTTGCCTGAGGCGCTATAATAACTCTACAATCAAACTCCTATGGACCTTCATTCATTTCATTCCTCTCAAGTTATTGCGGTGATCATGGGCGGTGGCGCTGGAACTCGTCTTTTTCCTCTGACCAAAGAACGCGCCAAACCTGCAGTACCGATCGCTGGTAAATATCGCCTCGTGGATATTCCCATTAGTAACTGTATTAACTCCGATCTGAAACGGATCTTTCTCCTCACCCAATTTAATAGCTCCTCGATGCATCGCCATGTCCAGCAAAGCTTTAGTTTTGATAGTTTTTCAGGAGGGTTCGTCGAGCTTCTTGCCGCTCAACAAACCCCCAAGAGTGCTGCGTGGTATCAAGGGACCGCCGATGCCGTTCGTCAGAATTTCGCTCATTTTAATACTCATCCTCACGACTACGTTCTCATTCTCAGTGGAGATCAACTCTATCGAATGGATTTCCAAAAACTCATTGACGAACATATTGCCAGTAAAGCCGATCTCACGGTCTCAACGATTCCCGTCAATCGAGAAAGTGCCAAGGGATTTGGAATCATGCATATTGATGATAAGCAAAAAATTACTCGATTTGTCGAAAAACCAAAAGAGGATAAACTTCTCCAAAGTCTTCGATTAGATGAAAAATCGTTAAGAGTCATGGGACAAGATCCCCATGAGGAGCTCTATCTAGCCTCCATGGGAATTTATCTTTTCAACCGAGAGGCTCTTGCGAAAGCCCTTTCTGGATCTGAACCAGACTTCGGTAAAGAGATCATCCCTCATTTAATCGATAAAATGAATGTTCATGCCCATATCTACCAAGGCTACTGGGAGGATATTGGAACCATTAAATCGTTCTTCGATGCGAATCTCGATCTTTGTGAACCGGTGCCTCAATTTAATATTTTTGATGAATCCTCCCCGATTTATTCACACGTCCGACATCTCCCTCCTTCTAAAATCCTTCATGCCGAAATCGATCGATCGATTATCGCTGAAGGATGTACCATTCTTGAATCAAAAATTGACCACTGTTTAATCGGAATTCGCAGTCGGATTCAAAATGGCTCCGTCATTAAAGATTCGATTATCATGGGTCATGATCACTTTGAAAGCAGTGAATCGATTCAAAGACATGCGACTCAAAACATCCCTCGTATGGGAATTGGAAATAATTGCTCCATCCAACAAACCATTGTCGATAAAAATGCTCGCATTGGGGATCATGTCAAAATCTCTCCTGAAGGAAAGCCGTCCAATTTCGACGGCGAAAACTTCTACGTTCGTGATGGAGTCGTGATTATCCCCAAAGGAGCGATCGTCACAAGCGGAACCGTCATTTAAACCTCCCCTTGTCGACTTAAACCGGCTCGACTACGAGCAATCGAATGCTCAAACGATTGCTCGTTCTCCTCGCCAACCGCTTTACTCCCTGGAACTACCATGATTTTCAAGATCAGTACGGCTGGGTGAGAGCCCAACGTCATAAAAACAATACCGGAGCGCTCGGGGGTTGGGTTGCTTTATCCGCTCATGTCGGCAAAGAGGTCTTTATCGGACCCGAAGCGACGGTCTTTCAACAGGCTCAAGTCCTTGGATCTGCAAGAATCGAAGGAAAAGCAAAAATTTATGGAGAGGCGATCATCTGCGATCAGGCGACCGTGCGGGATCAAGCGCAAGTTTTTAATGAGGCTTGGATCCGCAAACAAGCACTCATTTCTGACGATGTCAGGATCTACGGATTTGCGACCGTCACAGATCGTGCTCAAGTACGAGGGAGCGCGCAGGTCTTGGGACATACCACGTTAACCCATGAAACGATTGTCGAGGATCAAGCGACGATCGAAGGCAAGGAACCAACCCCCAATCAATCGATACTGCTTATTGCCGGCCAATCACGGATCGGCGGGCATAGTCTGATTCAGGGGGAGTGCAAAATCATTCACTCCCAAACGGAGGGCTTTGTACACCTAAAGAACCACCCGATACTGATTGAATCACAAGCAAAAGATCATGCCCAAATTCACAGTGAACCGATCTTAATTCAATCCAATATCAGTGAAAAGGCCTCGATTTCCGGAAATGGACTCCTGTTTAGAAGCCAAATCTCAGGAAGCGCAAAAATTTTCGGCACTTATCTATTAAAAAACAAAAAACTGACGATCGGTCGAGTCGCTCCCCTTTTATCCCACTTAACACAACGCAAAATTCAAAATTTTAGAGAAAAACTTCAGACCCAGCTACAACGACTGATGCAAGATCAAAAATAAACCTAAAATCACTAGTGTTCAAAAAAAACTTAAATACATTGTCTCGCGCAACGACGCGACGTCGCAACGTCGGAGGGGGAGAGGATCGTGATCTCTTTCCTATCGGCACCTTCTTTATCGGATTTGTTTTGTATGAAATGGGGGGAAGTTCTGACCCCAAGCGCGTAAGCGATAGATCCCTGTTTTTAAAAAGAGATCGAAAGCTCGTTTTCGAGAACTTTTTAAAAATAGGGAGGAGGCTCACAAGAGCCGTGGTCAGAACGAGGGGGGGAGTAGGGATTTAACGTCGCGTCGTTGCGACGTTGCGCGAGAACTGCTTTAGGATTTCAATCCCCCTCCTCTAATTCACCCATCCAATCCAAAGTTATTATAGACGGCAGTGAATTTTATTAAAACCTAGAGTTGTCTTTCATGACGACTCTCGCTAATTCTCACGGTTATGATTCAAGAGAAATTAGATAGTTTAAGAATTAAAATTCTCTCCGCTTTAGAGACCGCTCACAATGCCGATGCACTCGAAAAAGTACGGATTCTTTATTTCTCCCGACAGGGGGCAGTGACGCTCATGATGGAATCGATGAAAACAGCAACTCCCGAGGAACGTCCTATTCTCGGAAAACTATTAAACGCTTGGAAATCGGCTCTACAACAGGCCTTCGAAAACAAAAAGTCCTCCCTCGAAGAGGCCCATTCAGGCAATCAAATCGATCTCACTCTTCCCGGTCGCCCCTCAACGGTCGGCTCGCTTCATCCCATTTATCAAGTCCGCGATCGAGCCCTCGATATTTTTAAACGTTTGGGATTTTCTTTAGCAGAAGGACCGGATGTTGAATTCGAATTCTTTAATTTTGATGCCCTCAATACTCCCGCCGATCATCCGGCACGAAACGAACAAGACACTTTTTATATCAAAGGGGATCAACCGCATCCCGAATGGGGTCGTCGCTTACTTCGTACACAAACCTCTCCCGTTCAAGTCCGTGTCATGCAAAATCAAAAGCCGCCGATCCGGATTATTGCCCCCGGACGTTGCTATCGACGTGATGAAATCGATGCAACTCACGGACTCTCCTTCCATCAAGTCGAAGCGCTCGTCATCGATGAGGGAATTACCCTTGCTGATATGAAAGGGACGATGGAGACCTTTTTTAGAGAACTGTTAGGGAACGATTTAATTTTTCGATTTCGCCCCCATTTTTTCCCCTTTACCGAACCGAGCTTCGAGGTCGATTGCCGTCGTCCAGGAACAACAATTAAAGGTAAAGAGTGGTTAGAGATTTGTGGCTGCGGAATGGTTCATCCACAAGTGTTGAAACGAAGCGGTATCGATCCAGAGATTTATAGTGGATTTGCCCTTGGATTCGGCGTTGAACGAATTGCGATGATGCGTTACGGAGTGAACGATCTTCGACTCTTCGGTGAAAACGATTTACGAATGCTTCGTCAACTCAGCGCTGTCTAGTTTCTTCCAAAGGACTCGAGAAAAGTAAAACACAATTAATAGATTAAGTATTAAAATCGCTAAAACAGTCAAAGAAAACTCTTCCCATAAACCGATGACCTCAAAGGGAAGATAGGCGGCAGAAGAGAGAACCGCAAGCCACTCCGCCCAACGTCGATGATACCATAATCCGTAGGCCTCGAGAAAACGAATCAATGAATAGGCCAAGGCTCCAATTGAAAGGAGCCATAAATGTTTATTTTGAAGGTGACTTAAAGTCCTCACAAAAATCGTCGGAGTCTCGTGAGCCGGATTTAAATGAAAATGCTCGATTAAATTCTCTCCCGCGATCTGGGCATGAGTACTCAGAAAAGAGAGTAAGCCAAATCCGACAATTAAAATCGAACCGCCTTTGATCGCTTCAATGATGGCAATGACCTTATTTCCATCCGGATTTTTCATCAAATGAATTCAAATCGATTTTTGGCTCATGGGAAGATAATTTAATTCAATAGACTGTAATTTCGGCAACCAAGACGAATCCAAAGGCAGAGATTTATAGAGGACAGCGGAGGAGAATACGATTTTTAATAGGGGAAAAGAGAGTTGTCTTGGTTTTCAAACAAAGAGTGAATTGAATTTTCCTCTGTTGTCCTCTGTTTACCCTGCGGTTAAAATTGTAATTTCTCTTCTCTTAAGTTGACGCCGATGCGATCTGTATCGGGACTGGGCGGCGAGGATCTGGGTTAAATCATCACAAGGTTAGATTAAATCGGGTAGGACACTCCAAAGTCCCTTCAGATCTTCATCCAGTCCTGCTGCACGACGCAAATACTCCCCTCGATCATCCATCCGAAAGGCTCGTGTCAAATGTCTCTTCGCATTATCCATCTCACCCAAGGCCAATTCGTAACAAGCCAAATTGTAATAAAACTCCGGAATATTTCTAATTCCAGGAGGCCCCCCCAAAAGCCGATTCTTCGCCTCCTCCGTTTTCTTGAGTTCATGGAGACAAAAGGCACTCTGAATAAAGCAGCGAGGATCATGGGGATAAGCTTCACAACATTGATTTCCATAAAGAAATGCCTTTTTCCATTGCTTCAAATACATATGAGCACTGGACTTTAAAAGAAGAACCTCCATCTCCTGCTGATTCCCAGAGGAAAGCTTCTCCAACTCCTTCAACGCCTCCTTCGGCATCTTTAACTCCAAAAATCCCTGTGCTGCTTCTAAAAAATAGGCCTGATTCATCTGATTCTCCTTGATCTATTAAAAACAGCCTTCCTGAAGATGCAATTGGAAAATAACCCATCCAGCAATTCCGAAAACTAAAGTTTTCGGAAGTCCCCGTCCCTTTAGGGATGGATTGAATGCATAGGGGAGCGCATCGAATCCTTTAGGATTCGAAATGCGCTGGGGATCGGGGGGAGTCAATGGAGGGATAATCGAGCGAATCGTTTCT
>CAMCYL010000044.1 GCA_945883905.1 Akkermansia muciniphila
TCTAGGTAGCGGCTCGGCTTTCGGGTTTTTGCATTTTCGATGCTCATAAGATGGAGTTCATTGTCATTATAGCCTGATGATTCAGTTAAGTGTCTCGCTTGTAGGTTCGACCTCACGGTCTCTTCCCAGACACCCCTTACGGTTGCGAACCGTCTAATTCAACCGACGGGACTTTCACCCGCTAGGACGCCGTCCTCAACGGCGCACGCCCAGATTCTGCGTTAGGAATCAATTGTATCTGTAAAGCATTTCTTAAATTCCTAATGCAGAATCTGGATTTAAGAATCGAACTATCGACGATGATTGTGAAGCATTGGCGTCGTGTTTGACATTGTTTTAATCGAATCGGTAGAACTTACGCCACGAACGATCTGTTCAAGCGCTTGGAGCGTATGATTGAGTTCGTAAATTTGCGATGAGAGTGACTCGCTTTCATGAGAGGCCTCATCGGCTTGACCTGCATTCATTTGGGTAACGGCATCAATTTGAGAGAGAGCCGACTTGGTTTGTTGAATGCCGGTACTTTGTTCCCTTGAGGCAAGGGCGATTTCAGAGACCTTTTGATTGACCTGTAAATTGAGTTGATGAATGTTGTGAAAATTTTGTTCAACTTTTTTCGTGATGGCATCGATCTTAGTCAGGCTTTCTTGAACTTGTTCAGAGGCCTCAACACTTTGATGACTGATTTGAATGGAGGATTCAATTTTGAGAGAGGTGTCACGAGCGGCATCCGCACTTCGGCGGGCGAGATTTCGCACTTCATCAGCAACGACCGCAAAACCGGATCCCGCCTCTCCGGCACGAGCGGCTTCAACTGCCGCATTTAAAGCAAGGATATTGGTTTGAAAGGCAATCTCATCGATCCCTTTGACGATTTTTGCAACCTCTTGTTCCGCTTTTTGCATATTTGAAACGGCGGTTTGGAGTTGATTTGAGGAGACACGAACGCCTTGGACTGTTTCGGCCATTTCTTGAATCGTTATTTTTCCTTGTTCAGAGGCTTTACGGGCCTCAACAGAGATTGCCTCTGATTCCTTGGCGCCTTCGGCATTTGCATCGACCATACTCGAGATCTCCTCCATGCTTGCAGAGGTTTCTTCGAGACCTGCAGCTTGGGAGGAGGCTCCTTGAGCAATTTTTTTGCTGGTCGTTTGAATCCCATCCGAGACTTCCGAGACCCTCGATGAAACAGAGCGAATAGTGTCGAGGCAAGAGTTGAGAGGGAGGATAATATTTTTAATTAATACTCGTATGAGGGCAAGTTCACAAAGGATGAGAATGAATAAAAAGAAGATCACCATCGATTGAACGATTACCGCATCGTTCTGGCTCGCAACGGCAATGCTTTTCTGATTGGATTGAATTTCATTCGAGAGCGTATCCAAGTCGTTTTTTAGATTTACGAATTGCGATTCAAATTCCGGCCGACACTTGAGGATCGAATCTTTTTGACCTTGTTCAGCAAAACGGATGATTGCCTCGCTGCTTTTCACGAATAATTGAAGACTCTTTTTGGATGTTTTTAAAAGCGTTTGAGCGTGGGGGGAGAGAGAGAGTTTTTCGATGGCGGCGATATTTTCTGAAAATATTGTTTCAATCGCCGTAAATTCCTCGCGTGTTTTAAGGAGTTCATCCCCGTCATCGTTAATTAGCCCCATGATGGAGCGATAGGTTGTGGATCTTAATTCAGTGCTGTAGGCCTTGAATTCTAATACTTTTACGAGAGAGATAACATCTTGAGTGACCAGTTGATCGACGTTTTTCTTTAAAGAGGTCACTTTCCAATAACTAAGTCCGAATCCCGATGCCGAGACAAGAAACAGGATTGTTGTAAAAAATAGTATTTTGTATTGGATTCCCTTATTTTTAAACATAGTGCCTTTTTTTATCTTAATGAGGTTTTATAAATGCAATTAAATGAGTAAAATAACTCATTTTAATGCGGACTATAAAAATTTCAGTTAGGTAGTCAATTAATAATAATAATTAATATATTGAATATAACTAATATTTTATTACTATCCGCTATTGTTTGATGTGTAAATCGAACGATTTGTCACAAGAAATTAACATTAAAAAGGGGTCATTATGAAAAGAGTCATCCGTTCAATTGGAGTTGCTTGTTTAGCATTTGTCAGCTTTCTTCCAGCGCAAAAATTGGTTTTAAAAGGATCAGACACGTTGGGGGTAAAGTTGGTTCCGAAATTATCCGAGGCATTTAAGGCACAAAATGCGGGGGTTAGTTTTGAAATTGTTGCGGAGGGATCCTCCGTTGGTATTAATGCAATTATCGATGGGGTCGCCGATATTGGGATGTCCTCACGCCGTGCCAAGCCCTCCGAAATGTCGGGGGCAAGTTCAAAAGGGGTGACCTTAAAGCCGACGATTGTTTGTTACGATGCGATTGGGATTATTGTCAATGCGGCGAATCCAGTGAATAATTTAACTAAAAAAGAGGTCGAGGAGATTTTTACTGGGGGTATTGCGGATTGGTCTGGAGCGGGGGGCGGTACTGGGGCGATCACTGTTTATACGCGGACGAATACTTCGGGAACTTTTTCTGATTTTAAAGATCTTGCGATGAAGAAAAGAGATTACGTCGGCTCTTCGCAAAAACTTGAGCATAATGAATTGATTTCGAAAGCCGTTTCAGAGAATAAAAATGGGATCGGTTATGTCGGAGTTGGTTACGCAAAAGCGGCAGGAATTAAGCTTTTAACGATCGATAGCATTGAGGCGAATCAGGCGAATGTTTTGAATAAATCTTATTCCTATGCCCGGCCTACTTTCTTTTACACGAATGGGGAGCCACAAGGATTAGCCGCAAAATTTGTGAGTTATGTTGTTTCTCCTGCGGCCGCTTCGATTATCAGCGAACAAGGTTTTTTCCCTGCTAAATAAGGAGGGGTTAAAAACTGTTTAGGACTTTTTAGGCCGAGAGGAAGAAGCTCCTTTCGGCCTTTTTTATTACTGGTTGTCGCTCGTGCAACGGTTAAGGGGTTTGAATTAAAAAGGATGGGGTCGCATGCAGTTCCGATTCCGGTTTGCAAGCGATTAGTTGATGGAAATACTTAGGGAGATCCGTCTCAATTTCCGGAACGGTAAAAAGAAGGGTGTTAATTTTAAATCCTAAAATTTTCTGGTCGCTCTTGCGATAGACGACTGCCGCCATCCAATTCGAGGGATAGAGATCGAAGGGATAAAAAACTGAACTGAGATGATCTGGCTTTCCTTCAATGGAGGGGATCGCAATCGTTGTCGATTGCGGATTGCTTTGAATTAAAAAAACAAGGCACAGGTCTTTAATCTCGGCATTGAAAATTGCTTTCAAATCCCCTTGGCTCCATTCGAGGCCTCGATAGGCCTTATACCATGGAAGTTTATCAGGCTCAGGATAGGTGACTTTTAGATTAAGGTACGGGTCGACATCAAAAAAGAAGAGGGGATCTTCGGGAGGAAAAATAAAAGGATTGAGAACTGTTTTTTTAGAGGGCGTGAGTGAGGTATTAAATTTCCAGAACGTGGGATTTGTGAAGCAGTCCTCAAGAACTAAGCGAACTTCTCTTGGATGTGGAGAGTTATTGACTCTCAAGAGAGGAACTTCAGATAAAATAACCGCTTTTTGAATTTGTTCCGGAAATTCTCGTAAGGCTTTAAAGGTTTCTGCCTCTTTTAAAATTTGATACTGAGATGTTGTTTTCTCTTGATGAGCTTTGCGGAGAAGAGCGCTGGGGATCCATTGAAAGCGGTATTGGGAGAGCGATGATTCCTCTCTGATTTTCGAAAACTTTAAGAGCTTTTCAAAGTCGAGGGGTTGAACTGCCGTTTCTTGAACAGGTCTTTTAGAAGCCGCAGGGAGTGGATTTGAAGTCTCTTGTTGTTTGGGAGTGGTGGGGTTACTCCTCCAATAATAAATCCCCCCGGCGATCCAAAGCAGGAAAAATAAATAACCTAAAACGAGTCCCCGATCGCGAAGTTTTTGACGTTCCATCGAATTAGGGCGATCGAGATGACCTAAGATAATAGCAGGGAGGAAAGCAATAAAGCCCATGCATCCACAAATAAAACTATACTGAGAAAAATCAGGGCCGTTGCTTTGTTTTTTGATTCCGCTTTTAGAAGAATTTGATCGAGATCGTTGGATATTTTGTGGTGTTGAGGGGGGCTTTGAAGTCGGTTGTTTAGGGGTTGTAGGATTTTTATGAATGATTTTTACTGGAGAGGAGGGTTGCGGCTTTGATTGTTGGGCTTGATTTTGAGGGTGAATATAGGGGATTTTTTTTGAGATCGTGTCGACTGTTTCGCTCGATATATTTTCAGAGGAGAGGTTGACGAAAAAAGAGGATTCGCCGATCTGAATAATATCATTATGAACCAATTTTTTTTCAGTCGCGGGTTCCCCATTAACGAAAGATCCATTGGTGGAATTTAAATCACGAAGCCACCAGTCATTTCCTCTTTTCTCGAATTGCAAGTGACGTCGACTCGTCGATTTATCTGGGAGTGTCCAATCGATTCCCTCTTCCTTGCCGATGACAAAGGGGTTTTTCTCTATAAGTCGTTCACTGGCTTTCGTTACGCCAGCAGTCGAGATTAGAATTAATTTAAACACCTATTAATGATCATTTATTTGAGTGATAAATCAATAATAATCATCACTCGATCTACACTATTGTCCAAAATAAAGTTTAATTTCAGAGGGGAAATGGAAGAGGGAGGGATTATTGGAGGAGGTCGAGTGTTCTCGGGGTAAATCCGTGGAATCGACTTTTATTAGGGAAAACCATCGTCAACCACCAATCCCCGATCGACCATGATTCAAAGCGTAGGTGGAAAAGATGCTCAAAGGTTCCTGTGATTCGATCTGATTCCTGCTGGAGCGATTGAATTTCAAGTATTTGAAAGTCAATTGACATTCCGGAGCGAAGCCATTTTGAGAGAGCCTCTTTGGCGGTCCAGATTAAAGTCGCGGTGGAATGGGGATCTGGGGTGATTTCGATCATTTGCTTCTCGTGATCAGTCAGCATTCGGTGGATTGCTTCGATTCGTTCTGGTCGAATGCGTTCTAAATCGATCGTTACGGGATGAGTTGCAGGAGAGATTACGGAGAGGGCGAAATCGAGTGAGTGAGAGATACTGACTTCATAGGGATCAAGGACTCCGGTGAAGAGCGGGTGACCGGGGAGAGCAGAGGTGAGGGAGATCTTGGAGAGATCAAGCGAGGGGTCGAGAAGTTGGAGTGCTTTTTTAGCGCAACGCCGACCGAGAAGGAAAGAGTGACGAGCGCGTTCGTGTTGAAATTGCAAGGCACGTTCCCACTCGAAGAGAGAGATTTCAGGAGAGCGTACGGTGAGATCTTCGGAGGGAGAACTTTTTGCAAGAGCGAAGGCGGAAGGGATGATTTTGTCAGATCGATGGAATTCTAAAATTTGAAGCGAGGGATTCACAAAAAGAGCGTGGCATCTTCTTGTGGAATCGTCCAGTCTGATGCGTATGAACGACAAATTGCCAGAAAATTTCGGAATAAAGCCGCCAATTTCAGAAGATATGACTTCTTTTGCAACGACCGGTGAGTGGTTGAAAACAAGTTTTTATAAGACAAAGGATCATTGGGGGGTGATTTTATTATCGGGATTGATTTATTTATTCGTGATGCTGATTCTGGAGGCGCCGATGCAGGTTTTTTCGACTTTCGTAAAGCCTCAAGTCATTGGGGAGAAGTGGAGAATGGTTCAGGAGATCGAATGGGGGCTGTTAGTCGGAGGGGTAGTGATTATTTTTTTAGCGTTGTTTTTTTTAAACTATCTGAAGACATTTATGTTAGCAGGGTATCAACGTTACGTTCTTGCCGTAATTCGGGGGGAGAGTGATCCTTGGGATCGAATGATGGAGGGGCTGAAGGGCTCCGTTCTTTCGCTCTTTCTTTACCTTTCGGTGGCAACCCTTATTACGTTGATTGGGTTTTGTTGTTTCATCCTTCCTGGGATCTATTTTGCGGTTTGTTACTCTTATGCCCCTCTTTTTATTGTCGATCGTAAGCTCTCATTTTGGGAGGGGATGGAGACCTCTCGAAAGCAGGTTCATCGGAAATGGTTTCGAGTGTTTTGGTATCTTATTTTGAATGTATTTGTTATTTTTTCCGGGGTGATTTTATTGTTGATAGGACTTTTCTTCACATTGCCGATGAGCTTAGTCGGACATCTCATGATTTATGAGAATTTATTAAAAGAGGAGCGGAAGGGGTCGACCGTGATCCCAAAGAGGGGGGATTATCCAGAGGTATTTGCGGCGAATCTCTGTGTTTTTCCAGGATTAGGGACTTGGCTCGCTGGAAAAACAGGGACGGGGATGATGCAAATGGGGGGAGCGTTGATTGGATCGTTGTTCGTCATTTATGGGCTCGTGGAGAGTTTGAAACAGTGGGGGAGGCTTTCCGAGAGTGAGGTTTTATGGGGTATTTCAAAACAGGGAATTTTGTATTTGGTGATGGGGTTAGTTGTTGTGAAGTGTTTTTGGTTCTGGGGGTTATGGAGTGGGTGGAGTTATAAAAAGGAGAGTCAGGCGAGAGAGGTCACAGAGGAGGCAACAGAAACTCAAAAATGAGGAGATAAGGAGGCGTTTGTTAAAAGGAACGGAGCGTACGGGGCTCGAACCCGCAACCTCTGCCGTGACAGGGCAGCGCTCTAACCAATTGAGCTAACACTCCTTTTGAAAAGGGGTCGGAATCTTGTGCCTCCCGCCTCTTTTTGGCAAGCGTAAAAATCAACTCCTGCTATTTTAGAGATGAGGGAGTTTCTTTCGCTCTTGTCGTCCATAGGGAAAGAACGATGGATAGAGTGAGGATACTGATGATGATTCCGAGAGACCAAGCAATCGGAAACTTTCCTCCAAATTGGTCATTGAGCCAGACCATTTTCAATCCGACGAACATCAGAATAATGCCAAGGCCGTATTTGAGATAGAGGAAACGGTGGACGAGATCCGCAAGAAGAAAGTACATTGAACGGAGGCCGAGAATCGCAAACATATTTGAGGTAAAGACAATAAAGGGCTCCTTGGTGAGTGCAAAAATTGCGGGGACGGAATCGACGGCAAAGATGATATCGGAGATTTCGATTAACACGAGAGCGACAAAGAGGGGGGTCGCAGCGCGTTTTCCATTTTCAACGGTAAAGAATTTTTGGCCATCGATTTTAGAGGAGATGGGGATTAGCTTCTTAAGTCCTTTGTAGATCCAATTCCCCTCTAAGTCTTTCGTCTCCTCTTTTGGAGCAAATAGAATTTTTACCCCAGTTACGATTAAGAGAATACCAAAGAAGATAACGACCTCCTTGTGTTGCATGAGGACGGAACCGAGGGCAATAAAGATAATTCGGAACACAACGGCACCAATAATTCCAAAAAAGAGAACCCGGTGTTGGTATTTGGGTGGAATCGCTAAAAAACTAAAAATAACGACGAAGACAAAAATATTATCAACCGCCAGCGATTTTTCGACGACATACCCGGTTAGATATTCTAAAAAGACCTGTTTTGAGGATTGCTCCGGATTAAATCCAGGAATAGCAAGGAGTCGAGGATCTTGAGCAAAGGAATGCAGGCTATACTGATAGAGACCAAATCCAAACAGAATGGCGGTAACGACCCAGACCACACTCCAAATCGAGGCCTCTTTGAGGGTGACGACATGACACTCTTTATGGAAGACCCCTAAATCAAGCACGAGGATTGCAGTCATGAGGAGGAGAAATAGGCCATAAAGCCACCAGTAATGCTCGAAGGGAAAAAGAGAGATTGTATGGATCATAAAATTATTGTTTGCGAAAACTAAGTGAGGTTTTTAAAAAAGCAAAAAATAGTTTTTAATTCGCATTAAAAAAGGGAGGAACTTTGGGGGGCTTACGGATCAGTCGCTCCTTTGCGGGGTATTATCTTTAACTCAAATTCGATTCCGGTTCGAGATGAAAGCTCTCGAATTTTCCTCGACCATCGATCTTTTCAATATGAGCAAAAAAATCTTCGGGGTTCTCAAAGAGATGACCTTTTTCGATATAACTGTCGGTCGTAAAGGGGGAAAATCCTTTGGGGAAGATCATATAGCGCGTTTTGAGATAGTCTCTCGCATGTCCGAGTTCATCCATCATTCCCGCACTGAGAGGGGGTCGTTCTGGATAAGGATGGATCGCCACGACGGCGTGGACTTTGCCGACATACCAATGAAGATCGCGATGGACGGTATAGGCGTAAATGACCTCACGATCGATATCAGATTCGAAATCGCCGCCGATTTCCACGGTCTGGGGATCGATGACGACCGCATAGTCGCGGAGTTTATCGATGACCTCATTGACGATAAGGCGTTTATCGGGAGTGGCATAGGTCATGCTGTAACTGGCATAAACGACCCAAGGATTCGGTTGAACCGTTAAAGTATAGAGCGCGTGAGCGGGCTCGTTGACGGAGATGACGTAGTGAGGGATTCCCATCGTTTTCGCCCAATCTTCGGAGAGAGAAACCTCTTCGTTCATCCAAGAGAGAATATCATAAAGGGTGTGCTTGCGGGCTTTTAAGGCGCGGAGAAAGGGATCATTTTCATCCATGCTTTCGATTCGTTTCTTAATCGCCCACTCTGCTTCGATGAGAGTGACGATACAATCGGGGTTGATGAACTCTTTAATGATTCGGGAATCTTTGAACTTGCGATTGATCCGATTCCACTCAATCGTTGCGGGAGCTCGAACAATGACATCTTCGAGTTTATTTTTTTGAATCAAAAATCCGATCTTTTCATATTCTCGTTCACGGGTGAGTTCGAAAACATAATCAGTTGTCCCTAAAAGACGTTCGAGTGGTTTGCGACCCTGCTTGGTAAATTCATTAACGGCATCAAAAACATGGATCTGTCGTCCACGGCGGCGACCATGTTCAACGACTTTATCGAGATAAGTCGCATCATCCATGCAGGAGATCATTCCCGTCACAAGAATTTTCATAAGAGGCTTAGTTTTTCAATTCGTTCTGCGATGGCAAGAACCTCTTTTTCCAAAAAAGGGGTCTGATCGAAACGTTCCCTTAAAATAGTCTTCTCAATTTTTTTCGAGGTAACAAGATGTTGAACCACTCGAAGATCTTTTTCTCTTCCGGTGCGTAACTTAACGAGACATAAATCATAGGGGTCAGGAAAGTAAACCTCCGCATAGCCAGAAAGTTTTTGGAGTCGATTTTGCCATCCCTCGGGGAGGGTTTCTTGAATGGAAGCTCTTAAAACATCAATGTAGTACCCATTTTGTGAGCTAAATAGACTCCCTTCGCCGATCGCTTCTTGAAGGATTTGAGCGGTAAGCTCATCACAGGGATCGATGATGAGATCGGCATCGAGAGAGGTTTCTAAGATTTGATGCTGCTCTCCAAGTTCAGGAAAGAGAGGGAGAAAGGCGGAGGAGCCGAGGATAATGATGCGTTGGCAGGAGGAGATTGCTTGAGCGGAATCGATCAGGTGTTTGAGTGACGAAAGGCGCATTCAAGGATCGTAGGGCGACGCTCTTCACGGGTCAAGATACCATGAAATGGAGTAAAGCTTTTGAGATGAAGATCAGATTCTGTATTCGAACGGAGGAGGGCCATCAGACGATTGAATTCTTGGGGGGAACTTTGGGCCTTAAGGATGAGATTTTTCCATTCGATAAAACGATCGGGGGGTTCCTCCTTTTTAGCAAGCCATCGCTCGATGTTTTGCAGGGGGATTTCTAGTCGTTCGGGGGAAAGTTCTAAAACTTCGGCGACCTTCTCATGGAATGTCATAAGGATGAGTTTAAAATAGGAAAGAGGGGGGATCAACTTTTAAATTCTGTGGTGAAAAGCCGATTTCATGTCATTCTATTTCCGTGAAAATTGCTTTTATCAGTCGTTGGCTCGTTGAGGAGTCGAGACGATTTGGGAATGCGGGAGGCCCTGAGTTGCAGCGAATTCAAGCCTACGAGGAATTGGGACATGAGGTGATCGTTCTCTCTCAGGCCGTCGATGTGCGTGGTTATTTTGAGGAGCGAGCGTTGGGGGGGATCCGAGTGATTGTCACTCCCCGGTGGAAAAGACGAGCGACTTGTTGGGTCGCCGACCGTGTTTTGAAGTGGTTTACTCCTCATCGTAAGCTGGCTTCGGATGCCTATGATCTTTCGCTTTTTCTGAAGAAATACGGTCCGTTTGATTGTCTTGAGGCGCAATGCGAGGAGCCGGATGGATTGGTGATCTCTGTTTTAAGTCGATTTTGCAAACTTCCACCGTGGATGGTTTCAGTCTTTTCCTTACGTTACGATTTTATTGAAGGGCGACCTCGCTTTGCTTTATTAAAAGTATTTCAACATGTGCTCAATCGGGCGGATCTTGTAAAAGTACATTCTCCTTTGGTGATGAGAACCATTCGACAAGAGTATGGAATTACCAATCTTAAGATTCAGATCGTTCCACCGAATCTGGCGCTCTCATTTTTAAAGATCTTGCGACCGATTCCCGTGGGGGCGGATCCGAATCGAATTTTATGTGCGGGGGCTCTTAATGAGAAAAAGGGGGTTATCGACTTTATTCGGGCCGTTAAAATACTTCATCCGAAACATCCGGAGTGGATATTCTCGATCGCGGGGGGGGCGACGAGTCGTGATGGTTATGAGGCGATTTTGAAGAAGGAGGCAGAGGGACTTCCAATTCTTTGGCTGGGTTCTTTAAAGCCAGAGGCCTTTCAGATTGAGATTACGAGATCGAGATTGGTCGTAGTGCCTTCGCGTTTCGATGAGTTTAATCGTGCGGGAGTCGAAGTGACGCTTTGTGGCAGACCTTTAGTGATTACCCAGAGTTGTGGGGTTTCTGACTGGGTGGAGCGACTCCACGCAGGGGTGGTCGTAAAGGAGGTCGATCCTGAGGATTTGGCGCGTGGAATTGAGGAGGCCTATCAGAAAGAGTGGACATTAGGAGCGGCACAGCAATCATTTGCTTTAGACTTTAACCCTCGTGCGGTATCAGCATTGTCGATGGAGTTGATAAAGGACTTTATATCCGTCAAAAGCAGCTCTGGATTCGATAAGTAAATTTGAGCCAGATTTGTCATTGAGATGTATTTAAGCTATTTTGCTCTTCAGCTCTCAGGCTATTTAGCTTTTGATCCGTTTGCATCTTAGGTTGACGCCCATGCGTAAGAGCGGGGGGATTGTGTTAAGAGGTAAAGCGGCGGATTGCAATGGAGGCGTTATGACCGCCGAAGCCGAAGGAGTTGTTGAGAGCGACCTCTACCTTGACCTCACGAGTTTTATGAGGGGTGTAATTGAGATCGCAAGCGGGATCTGGGTTATCTAAGTTGATGGTCGGAGGGATGAGCCCTGTTTCGATCGCTTTAACACAAGCGATGAGTTCAATCGCTCCGGCGGCACCGAGAAGGTGACCCGTCATCGACTTTGTGGAACTGAGGGCGACTTTTTTTGCGGCATCGCCGAAGAGGGATTTAACGGCATTTGTCTCGCAGATATCTCCCTGAGGAGTCGAGGTTCCGTGGAGATTAATGTAAGAAACTTGATCAGGGTTAAGTCCTGCATGATTGAGGGCGATTTTCATGGCACGAGCCGCCCCTTCGCCTTCTGGATGGGGAGCGGTTAAATGGTAGGCATCGGCAGAGATGCCGTAGCCAACGATTTCAGCTAAAATATGAGCACCCCGATTTTGGGCATGTTCAAGACTTTCGATGACGACGACCCCAGCCCCTTCACCGAGAACGAATCCATCACGATTGATATCGAAGGGGCGAGAGGCCTTTTCGGGGGCATCGTTTCGTGTGCTGAGGGCTTTCATGTTGCTGAAGCCCGCAATTCCCAGAGGGGTACAGGCCGCTTCGCTTCCACCGGCAATCATAAGGTCGGCCTCGCCTGTACGGATGAGGCGCCAGGCTTCGCCGATCGATTGATTGGCGGTGGCACAGGCGGTGACGACCGCAAAGTTAGGGCCCCCAAAATTGAATTCAGTTGCAATATTGCCAGAGGCCATATTGCTGATCATCATGGGGATGAGAAAGGGGGAGACGCGACCGGGTCCTTTTTGAATCAATTTGGCATGTTCCTCTTCGATCGAGATCAGACCTCCGATTCCAGAGCCGACGATGACCCCTGCGCGTTCGCGATCAAAAGTAGTGATCCCAGACTGGGCATAAGCCTCTTTTGCGGCGGCCATGGCAAATTGCGCATAGCGATCGTTGCGTTTAGCATCTTTGGGGTTTTTAAAAAAGGGGGCGGGGGAGAAATCTTTAACTTCGCCGGCAAAAGTGACATCAAATGCCGAGGTATCGAAGGCCTTAATCGGAGCGATTCCACTTTTACCAGCAATAAGACCGGACCAAAAAGTGGGGATGTCATTCCCTAAAGGAGTAACAGCACCCATACCGGTAATCACAACGCGACGAATTGACATGAAGAAAAAAGGGCATCCTCTTTTTTAAAGAAGAAGATGCCCTATTTTAAATTAACTCATTATTTATCGTTGTTTTCTTCGATGTAACGAATGACATCGCCAACCGTTTGGAGCTTTTCAGCCTCCTCATCGGGTACTTCGATATCGAATTCCTCTTCGAAGGCCATCACGAGTTCGACGGTGTCTAAGGAATCAGCCCCTAAGTCTTCAATGAACTTAGCGGTGGTTGTGACTTGTTCTGGATTCACCCCGAGTTGTTCGACGATGATCTCTTTTACTTTTTCTTCAACGGTTTTTTCTGCCATAGTGTTCTCCTTGTTCTTATCAGGAATTGGTTGGGTGTTAGTAGGAATTAGAAACATTGCAACATAAAAAATACATTCGGCTGTAAATTTCCTATGACATCACCATTCCTCCATCGACAGTGAAGGTCTGTCCGGTGATGAAAGTGGAGTTCGGGCCACAAAGAAATCCGACCATTTTAGCGATGTCATGGGCTTGCCCAAAACGCTTTAAAGGGATCTGTTCAAGGACCTTTTTCCGAACCTCTTCGGAGAGTTCTTTAGTCATATCCGTCTCAATGAAACCAGGGCAGACGACATTGACGGTAATTCCTCGGCTAGCGACCTCGCGAGCGACCGATTTGGTGAGTCCAATCAGTCCCGCTTTTGAAGCGGAGTAGTTGACTTGGCCCGCATTTCCAATCAGACCGACAACAGAGGCGATATTGACGACGGTCCCAGAGCGTTGCCGGATCATGAGGCGGGTGACCGGCTTAATCCAGTTAAAGGCGCCTTTGAGATTCGTATCGAGAACGAAATCCCAGTCCTCTTCGGACATTCGCATCATGAGGGTGTCGCGGGTGACTCCGGCGTTGTTCACGAGGATATCGAGAGCCCCGAAATCTTGAGTTATCTGCTCAACGGTTTTATCGACGGCCTCCGTATTGGCGACATCGAGGGCGTAGCCTTGAGCTTTACGACCGAGAGCGGTGACTCCTTGGATCGTTTCTTGGAGAGATTCGAGGGAGCGGCTGACGCAGGCGACGTTGGCGCCGAGCGTGGCGAGTTCGAGGGCGATGGCACGTCCGATTCCTCGGCTGGCCCCAGTGACAATGGCATTTTTACCTTGGAGTAACATCGCCGAACCTTGGAAAAGATAGGGGAGGATGTCAAGGGCTTAAAGGAAGGCTAGAAATCAGGAAATTATATCTCAATGTTTTACATTTTGAAATTTTTAAATTTGACAAGTTGAAATTCAAAACGATCTTGATTCCTATGAAAACAATTTCTATTCGTGAAATGAAGGCGCATTGGGCGGAGGTGGAGGCACAGATTCAAGGAGGAGAGGTTTTTGAGGTATTGAATCGGGGGCGACCGACCGTTCGAATTATTGCGGCGACCCCTCGACCGATTTTAAAGTGGGAGGATCATCTTTCGACAGCGATTTCGGTCAAGGGTCGATCTGGGGAAAAGGCCGTTCAAGAGGATCGAGGGGGGCGTTGGTGATTTATGATTTATTTGGATACGAGTGCATTGATAAAGCTCTATCTTTTGGAGGAGGGATCAAAGGAAGTGCAACAAAGAATCGCTTCGCAAGACCGGCCATTACCGGTTTGGGAGATTCAAGAGGCGGAGCTCATGAATGCGCTTCAGTTAAATGTTTTTTGGAAGAAAATCACTCAAAAACAGGCGGACAGTCAGATCGATCTTTTCCACGGCCGCCAAAAAAAGGGATACTATTTTTTCCCTGAAATTCATCGCACCGAGCTCATGAAAACGTTTCGGACATTGAGTCGAGAGACCGCCCGGTTAGGGTGTCGCACGATCGATATTTTTCATGTCGCCTGTGCACTTCAAATTGGGGCGACCTCTTTTATTACTTTTGATGATCGGCAGCGTACATTAGCGGAGTTTGTAAAATTGAAAGTGGAGTTTTAATTTCCATTGTCAAAGAGGGAGAATAGAGGCTATTTTCTAAGAATAACCTTAATCCGATGAAGATTGCAACCGAACTAGCCTTGAGTCTTAAGAATTCGCCGCAGGTGAAACGGTGGCTTGATGCCTTTTCAGAAACGGCACAGTTGCCGGTTTATTTTGCCCCTGCTCCCTTTAAAGATCTCGGGATTATGGATCAGAAGTATGCGAATCCTTTTTGTAAAATGGTCTCTGCGACCGAGCGAGGATGTGGGGAATGTTCCTCTTTTCAGAAACGGCTCACGGAGAACACACAAACGGAGTGCTCCCAGTTTTGTGAGCATGGACTGGTGGAGACGACGATTCCGATTCACTTTGATTATCAACTCGTGGGCTATCTTCAAACGGGGCATATTCGAATCGAAGAGCATTCACAAAAGAATTTAAAACCGTCTGCTTGGCTCGATAAATCGTGTCAGGGCAAAGAGAAATCTCAATTGGCGGCATTTTACGAAGAGACTCGGACTTTAACTCAACGTCAATATGACGATCGGATTGAGCTCTTAAAGCTTGTGGGGATGCAGATCGAGGTTTTTGCGAAGGATTCCTCTGTGAAAGAGAAGGGGGAGACCTCGAAAATTGCGTTAGTGATCGATTATTTGAAGGAGAATTTTAAAAAGAAGATCTCTTTAGAGACGATCTCGAAGAAGGTGGGGATTAGTCGATTTTATCTGTGTAAGCTTTTCTTGAAAGAGACTGGGGTTAATTTATTGGATTATTTAAACGGATTGCGTTTGGAGCATGCGAAATTACAGCTTCATGAGGGAGCGCGAAAAATTGCGGATGTTGCGATTGAATCGGGGTTTCAATCCGTTCCGCATTTCAATCAGGTTTTTAGAAAGCGGATTGGCGTTTCGCCGAAGCAGTATTTAAATCAATTTGCCGTCGTAAAAAAATAACAGATTGTTGTTTCTGAGTTTTTTGGGAAGGGGGAGATTATCCCTGAAGATGAAGGCGGGTGCCAGAGGGGGCGGAGCTCGAAGAGCTGCCTTGGGCGTTGTATCCTCCCATGTCGGGGAGTGATTGAAGAAGGGGGAGGATAGCGGATTCCGTTGAGCTTTGCGCTTGATTAAGAGCGAAGGCCGCCACGGAAAAGGAGCCCGTCGATTCGGAGATTTGAGTGACTTGGTTGGCGGCAAAGGCAGCAGCGGAGACATCCATAGTATTTAGAGTATCGGTTGGGATCGGTTAGAACTTTAATGATTTATTCTTGGAGCTTCTGGATTCCGATTTTGAGATAAATGATCCCGGAGAAAATAGAAAAGAATCCGCCTAAGATACAGGCGGCAAGGAACCATTCCATTTTAAGAAGAAACATCACAATCGAGGTGAATTGAAAGAGAGTGGCCGTTTTTCCGCTCCAATGGGGGCGAATTTCGAGCGGTTTGGATTGATAACGGATGAGGAGTGCAAAGATGATGGCAATCACATCTCGGCTGATCACAAGGACAGTGAACCAGATTGGAAATTGAGGAAAATCGGGGAGGGCCACGAAATTCAGGACGATCAATCCGCCGAGCAACAGGAGCTTATCGGCAGCAGGATCGAGAATGGCTCCGAGCTCCGTTTTTTGATTGCAGAAACGGGCGAGATAGCCATCGATGGCATCCGAGATCGCTGCAATCGCAAATACGGTAATAGCGGCGATTCGGAATCCCTCCTCGGTGACTCCAAGCTTCACGCTTTGGGCGTAGTAGAGCATGAGGGTGATAAAGGCAGGGACGCAGAAAATTCTAAAAATGGTGATTCGATTCGCCCAAGTCATACCGGGACTATAAAGGATAAAGGGAGTATTCGCATCAGAAATTTTATTTTTGACGCCAATTCGGATTTATTGCTTAAAATTGCTCTATTTAAGCAATATTATTAAATACATTTTGACAAAGGGGGGATCTAGACTATCTGTTGGGGGATGAAAACTCAAAAGGTAAGGTTACTGGTTCCACGGCGTTGGGAAGAGGCTGAGGAGTTGATCTCAGACTTTTTAGCGAAGGTGGATAAAGGGGTTTTTAAAGGGATTCATTTTGAGTTGAACACCCAATTTGAAGTGGGAGTCGTTTTTATTGAGAATCCGGAGGTTCTTTCTGCGGAGTTGCTCTTGAAAGTTCAGAAAGCGGTCGAGCAAGTGAATCGTTATGTTTTAAATCTTAAAAACGATCCTTGGACTGTTCCTGCGACCCGAGCGAAGACGGTGGCTGAAATGAGAAAGGAACTTTTCTCAAAAAAGAGCCTCGCTTTAGAGGCCTAATTTTAGGCTCAATTCAAAAGGAATTGTTGTTTTCCGGTTTTTTTTGACTTCACCTCATGGGCGAACCCTCAAGGTCCCCAGATCTGATAAATTATCAAGCAGAGGAGATAAGCAAAGGCAGTCATGTAAAAGAGTTGGAACAAGGGCCAGCGCCAGCTGTTGGTTTCGCGTTTGACAACGGCAATCGTACTCATGCATTGCAAGGCGAAGACATAGAATATCATGAGACTGAGGCAGACCAAGGGAGTGAAGATCAACGCTCCATTATCCCATTTATCCTCGAGCAGGGCTTGGCGGATGCCGTCGATATTTTCAGATTCTTCATCGACCCCATAAATGATCGCCATCGTGCTGACAAAGACTTCGCGGGCAGCAAAGGAGCTCAGGAGACTGACTCCGATTTTCCAATCGTAGCCGAGTGGTTTGATGCTGGGTTCAATCCAAGAGCCGAGTTGTCCCGCATAACTGTTTTTGAGTTGCTCTGTTGGAGTGGCATCCGGAATATTTTTCGGGTAACTGGTGAGGAACCAGATCACGATCGAAAGCGCAAGGATGACGGTCCCCGCATTTGTGACAAAGAGTTTTGCGCGATGAAAGATCTCTTGGAGAACACTGCGCCAAGCGGGCATGCGATAGGGGGGGAGTTCCATGATGAAGGAGGAACTTTTTCCTTTGAGAATCGTTTTGCGAAAGAGAGCGGCGAAGAGGATCGCCATTCCGGTGCCGAGAGCATAGAGAAAAATCATTGTTCCTGCCTGAATGAGTGAGGACCAAGGACCTTCAGGAACGAGAAGTGCGACGAGGAGTGTGTAAACGGGAAGTCGGGCCGAGCAGCTCATCCAAGGGGCGACGAGAATCGTGTTGAGGCGATCTTTAGGGTCTTCAATTGTCCGTGTTGCCATGATTCCAGGGATGGCGCAGGCATAGGAGCTGAGGAGTGGGATGAAGGCTTTGCCAGGAAGTCCGAATCGATGCAGGATACGATCCATGAGAATCGCGGCTCGAGCTAAGTAGCCCGTTCCCTCTAAAAGGCAGATAAAGAGAAATAAAATGAGGATTTGTGGGAGGAAGACGAGAATTCCACCGACACCAGGGATAATTCCGTGAGTGATGAGATTTTGAAGATTTCCTTCGGGAAGGATCGATTCAACTCCGTTGCTTAAAGTGGCAAAGCCGATTTTAATCAAATCCATGGGATAGGAGGCTAAACTAAAGAGGGAGTAGAACATTCCCATCATCAGTCCAAAAAACAAAACCCAACCCCAAACGGGATGAGTGACCCAGTGATCGATTTTTTCAGTGGTGAGAGAGAGGGGGCCGCGACGTTTGCTCGATTCTTGAATGAGTGCTTGGACCCATCGAAATCGAGTGAGAGCAAGTGATTCTGGAGAGAGTTGCAATTGCTGTGCCTCTAAGGAGGGGGCGGCAATAGTCGTGTTTGTCGGGGAGGAGGGAAGAAGGGATCGTTCCGAAGGGGAAAGATGGTGCCAAAGCAGGAGTCGTGGGGAGAGTAGGGGGGGGAGACAGTGATCTGATTCGCAATGGCGTTGTTCATTTTCCTCCCCTTGAGGAAGGGAGAGTTTTGAGACCGCATCCCAACGGGGAGGGGAGGGAAGTCGAGAGCTGAGGGCGATCCGAATCTCTCGAATCCCTCGTCCCGTGGAGGCCGCAGCGGAAAGAACCGGGATTCCAAGACGGTGACGGAGTTTTTCAAGATCGAGGTGGAGGTTTTGATGATCGGCTTCGTCCATCATGTTGAGAATGAGGATTAAGGGGATCTCGAGAAGGAGAAGACCGTAGAGAAGGGAGAAGCTCCGCTCTAAATTACAGGCATCTGCGACGACGAGTAAAAGGTCGGCGGGGTCTTCCTTAGAGGCTGCTTTAATAATGGTTTGAACAGAGATCCGTTCATCGGGTGATTGCGGATGAAGGCTGTAAAGACCAGGGAGATCTTCGATTTCAATCGAGTCACCGTGGATCGTTAGACAGGAGCCGGTTTTTCGTTCAACCGTGACTCCTGGGTAATTCGCTACTTTTTGGCGAAGCCCGGTGAGGGCGTTGAAAAGGGTCGTTTTTCCGGAATTAGGAACTCCGACAAGGAGGATTCGTTTTGCAGTGGCTGGGGGTTCCATAGTGAGGGGGGTCTTAAAGTTGAGTGCGGGTCTGAGGAAGCCATTCGACTTGAATCTGTCGTGCCTCTTGTTTACGGATACTGAATCGTCCCCCTCGAACGGCGATAATAAGCGGAGAGCCGAGGGGGGCTTTTCCGACGAGCTTGACCGTGGTTCCGGGGAGGAGGCCAAAGTCGTAGAGACGTTGTAAAAAGGGGTGAGCAGGGTCGAGCTCTAGGATTTTAGCTTCCTGTTGCATCGGGAGTTGGTCAAGAGATCCGATTTTCAAAGTGTAAGGAGAATGTTGAGGTTAAAAGCGGTTGGCGAGATTAAAAGGAGGAGTTAAAGTTTTAACTCATCAGGGAGGGTCACTTCAATTCTATTCATTTTAATAAAATACAGAATGAAACGTTCTTGTCCCCCGTTTGTTTGTGATTTATTGACGTTTACTTGTTCTGCTTTTTATTGATTTTTCGTTTGAGCTTCCTGAGGGTTCGTGCAGCTTTGTTGCTTATGTCAGCAACGGTTTTTGAAAAGCATTTAAAGGCAGCCTCAGATTTGGGGCTTGTTCGAGATGGAGAGGCCCGACTTCTTTACGATATTGCCTGTGAACTTCCCGAGGGAGCGGTGGCGGTGGAGATCGGCTCATGGATGGGAAAGTCGGCGACGGCGATCGCCTTGGGACTTCGAGGGGTCAAAGGAAGGCTTCATACGATAGACGATCATCGTGGCGTTGCGGGGGCGACGAATCTCCCCTCCGGAGATCGAGCACGGGAGATGTTTTATAAGAACCTAGAGGCGGCGGGGGTTCGAGAATTGATTGAACATCACCCTCTTTCCTCTGATGATCTTGCTCCTACGTGGGATAAGTTGATCGATTTTCTCTTTATTGATGGGAATCATGAGTATAAGGCGGCTCGGCGTGATATTTTTAATTATGCCCCTTTTGTGAAGCCAGGGGGGTGGATCGCCTTTCATGATGTCGGAATGAAAGAGGATGTTTTTCGGGCGATTGAGGAATGGATTGATGATCGAAGTATTCAGATCTCCTCCATGCGTTTTAATAATTTGATTATGGCGATTCGGATGCCGCTTAAAGGGGAGAAAACCTTCGGGCAGATTCGAATGAAACTCCTTCGTTTTGGGGTGCCAAATTCCTGTCGGGGAGTTCCTCCTCAAAGTAAGCCGTTGCAAAAATTTACAGCGAAGCTTCGGCAGAGTATGGCAAAGCGGGTCGTTCGAGTGGTTGGAACGAAGGGTTAACTTTAAAAGATTGCAGGGCTTCTGCCATCCGCTACCTCTGAAACTATGATCTTTCGTCTATTGGCATCGATTTTTACCCTGATTGTTATTGGGATAGGAGTGCTTTGGGCTGGAAGCTCTAAACCGACGGGAGGACTTCGGATTCATCTTCAAATTGCCGGCGAAGTTCAAGCGACCTCACAATCGGCGACGGTTGTCTTAGAGGATCCGGAAGAGATCATTACCGTTTCGACCCTTCCTAATTTAACGGAATCTCATATCGAATCCGTGAGACCGATTCAGAATGGTGAGAGCATGGGAATGGTGGTGACGTTCAATCCTCTTGGAAAAACGCTTTTAAATAATTTAACATTAGAGGGTCAGGGTCGAATCATGGTGATCTACTTACACGATCGAATCATCTATTCGCCGATCATCGATTCCACCATTGGGGATGGAGTCTTGGTGATTCCCTCTGGAGTGACTCCGAAGGATATTGAGATGTTACAGACCTTGGTTAAAAAAATAAAATCCCGCTAATTTTATCGATTCATGAGTATGGAGTCTCCCACAGGAAAGCCGAAGAAGAACAAGCTCTCACATTTAGAGTTTGATTTCGATGGATTACCTTTGGAGGAGGAGGCCTCCGCAACCCCCGGAAAGAGGCCCGTTCATTCAGAGGAAAAGCGGGAGATTCTTCCAGAAATGCCTTTTGGAAAACCGATTTCACCGCATTTTGAAAAAGAATCAGAGAAAGACCTTCACTCCTCCCCTGCGCCTTCTCCGCTTTTGAAGGGGACGGCCATCGGTTCATTTAAAGCGCAATCGACAGCGATGCCGTCGAAGCCGATCTCCGCACCTTCCTCTTTGGGGAGTCAGTCCTTGAGTAAAGAAAGCGTTAAAGAGATTTTAAGACCGACCCTGAAAGAGCCTCAAAAAGAAACTTTAAAAGATCCTTTATTAACCCCCCTACCCCCTATGGAGACCCCTATGAGTTCACAAATCCCAAGTATGTCTGACTTTCGTCGTAATGCGGAACGTCAATCCAAAGAACAGCAAGCGACTGGAAGTATTCTCTCCGGAATTGCTTACGCCTTATTGGCGGTTATTATTATTGTCGCCTCTCTTTCTGCCTTTGGCGGTTATGTGATGTGGCGCCAGATTCAAAATCAAGCGACCACTGTTGCTCAATTGAGTGACAAGTTAAACAATGAGGTGGCGGCGTTGCGGGAAGAGGCGGCTTTGACGAAAAAGAACTCAGACGAGGCCTTTCGACGTCAGCAAGAGGTTGTGAACAAATTAAATCTCTCATTGGAGCAACAACGATCGACATTTCTCGCTGAACAAAAAAAGAAAGACCGCGAAATTCAATCGTTACAAGGTCGACTTAATCGAGTGGAAAGTCGGTTTGGCGTCTCTCGATAAATCGGTTGTCCTGAATTTTTAAAATTGATTCTTCAACGTGTTCGCAGGAGTTGAATTCCAACGACTGATCTCAGAGTGGCGCTATCGTCTCGATCGGATCAAAGTCATTTTGAATCCCCCCGTTTGGGAGGAGAAAGATTGGCGTGAATTTTGTCTTTTGTTGACCTCCTTAGTTCAAAAGCATGGGGTGAGTTGGATTGTTGACCCCAACACCTATTGGGATCTCCGTTGGCAGATTCGTGGGACGGAGGGGGAGTTGATTTGTCAGGTCGAGCAACATGAGGATCAGCACTTAACTTTAATTGTGGCGCAGTCGGGGGGATTTGCGGAATCGATCGGAACGTATACGTGGCTCTGGGCCGAATTTGATACAGAGGGGCATTTTACAAAAGATCCCTATTGGGTGGAAGGCACTTGGAAAGAGGCCTTGATGATGTTAATTCTTCCCTATCATCATCGGGCCGGATTTTATCTCGGCAACCAAGCGAGCACTCCCCAAGATTTTCTCCTTCAAGAGGGGGCAAGACCCAATCCGAATGCGCAGCAATTACGTTTAGAGTAGAGCTTTCTGACTCGCCCGGTAATCCCCCTGCGACTCGAAATATCTTTATCCCATTTTTTAATTTCTAATGCGAGAATGGATTTATTTATCTTCTCACTACCGTCCAAAATAAAATTTAATTTCACAGGGGAAATGGTGGAGGGGGATTGAAATCCTAAAGCAGTTCTCGCGCAACGCCGCGACGCCGCAACGTCAGAGAGGGAGAGGATCGTGAGCTCTTTCCTTTCGGCGCCTCCTTCGTCGGCTGCCGCCTCCCGAGAATCTCTCCCGTTTCTTTGAAAAAAGGATTTTCAAAAAACGATCGAGTTTCTCTGGAGG
>CAMCYL010000045.1 GCA_945883905.1 Akkermansia muciniphila
TTGTTTTGTATGAAATGGGAGGGAGTTCTGACCCCAAGAGCGTAAGCGACAGTTCTCTATTTTTAAAAAGAGATCGAAAGCTCGTTTTCGAGAACTTTTTAAAAATAGGGAGGAGGCTCGAAAGAGCCGTGGTCAGAACGAGGGGGGGAGTAGGGATTTAACGTCGCGTCGTTGCGTCGTTGCGTGAGACAATGTATTTAAGTTTTTTTTGGACACACGTGAAAGAGTTGTAAGTTTGATGCTTATCTCCAATAATTTCGTTCTAAGGAGCGAAATTGAACCGCTTCGAAAAGATCTTCTTCGAGGAGGGTCGGGCGATCGGCTAAGTCGGCAATGGTTCGAGCGACTTTAAGGATTCGATCAAACCCCCTTGCACTTAAACGAAGGCTCTCGAGAGATTGTTCCATCATTTTTTGCGTCATTTCACCTAAGGTACAATATTTTCTGATCTCAGCGGAGCCCATCTGAGAGTTGCAACGAATATGGGGAGAGTGTTGAAAACGTTTTCGTTGTCGTGCTCGACAGGCGGAGACACGATTGCGAATGGATTCTGAGGTCTCGCCGGAGGGACGATCAAAAAAATCCTCTTTTTTTAAAGCCGGGACTTCGATTTGAACATCAATCCGATCTAAGAGAGGACCGGAGATTCGGTCTCGATATTTTTGGGAGAGGACTCCTGGAGGACCTCCTCCTTCCCCTTGACGAGAGGTGGGGGAGGGATTCATCGCCGCGACGAGCATAAAGCGAGCGGGAAAGGTAAGCGTTCCTGTAGCTCGTGTGATCGTGACTTTGCCATCTTCGAGTGGCTGACGTAGAACCTCTAAGGTACTGCGCCGAAATTCGGGGAATTCATCTAAAAATAAAACCCCTTCATGAGCGAGACTCACCTCTCCAGGGGAGGGGATTTTCGATCTGACAAAAATACTTAATAATGCGAAAATATAGTCACTTTTTGAAGAAAACGACATCAATTAACTCAAAATAACAACAATTAATTAACCGAATTTTTTAATGGGAGATTTAAAAAAATGAATTATACTCTGAAACTATATGCCTCAAGCGAAGCGTTTCCCGCTCAAAATCAACACGTTGTCTAAAAAAGATATGCATGCCGTGCTGATGAATTTTCGGGGTGGAAAGGTCGTTAACGAAGGACTGGAACGAGCGCGTAAAATATCCAAAAGCCATACGAGCCTTACGGGGGTTTTAGTGTCTGTTAAGGATGAACTCTTTAAGACGTTTGAGTCTGATTTAGAGAGAGATTACCTCATTATATTAGATTTTGATTCCATGGTTAGTTCCTTTTATGACCAGCCCGTAAAAATCCCTTACCAACTACCCTCAGGTAGAGTAGGGCACTACACCCCTGATATTTTGGTCTACTACCGGGATAATCCAATCAATAAACAAAAAACACCACCACTCCTAGCCGAAATCAAATCATTAAAGGACCTTCGTTTAAACAAAGACGAATATGCATTAAAGTTTGCGGCTGCGGGAAAATATGCGGAGCAGCGCGGATGGAAGTTTCAAGTACTGACAGAAGAGAACATCCGAACCCCTTATTTGTTCAACGCCAAGTTTTTGAGGCAATACCGTCTTTGGGAGCCTCCGTGCAATGATAGTGCACTGCTCCATGAGATCTTAAACGAAGAAGGGATCATGACCGTACAAAATCTGCTAGATAGAGCTGCTGAAAAAAAATCTTCTGATCCCCATATGTTTGAGCCAGTTCCAATAACGGATCTAAAGGCAAAAGCAGCCTTATTAAGCACGATTTGGTATTATGTCTTTCAAGGGGTATTTGAGACAGATCTCCAGAAAAAAATCTCCATGTCTGCTCCTCTTTGGCACTATAGTCGTGAAATTCCGGAAATTACATAATCATGAAAATCGTTCATTTCAAACGAGGTGAGTTAATCCGATTCCAGAACCAAGACTACACTTTTGATTCTGCAGTCGATGGCCAGAAGATTGTGGCATTCAATCTTTCGAAAATGACCCGGGAAATATTAAATATTTCTGAAATTCAATGCTTGAAGGCCGGAGAAAAAAACACCGATTTAGCAGCTGTAGACCCTCGCGATTGGGAAACCGCAAAAAAAAGATACGATATTATTCGTCCACTTATTTACAGCCAAAAAGAAAAAGCCCTTTACCGAAAAATTGCAAAAGAGGCTAAGGTTCACGTCGCCACCATTTATCAGTGGTTAGGAAAATTTACCAAAAGCGGCTTAGTGACTTCTCTTTTACCGGAAAGACGCGGCCCTAAAGAGGGAAGTATCCGCTTAGACCAAGAAATTGAGAATATCATCAAACAAGCGATTGAAGAGCATTATTTAACCATTCAAAGAAAATCAATTACGAAGGTACATGAGGAAATTGTGCTCCAATGTCGGAATAAAAGACTGGTTCCTCCTCATTTGAACACTCTTCGAAAGCGCATCCGCTTCATCCCTGAATACGCCCGAACCAAAAAGAGAGAGGGATGGAGGGAGGCCGAACAAGAATTTACAGAGAACCAAGGAACTATTTGTGCAGAGTTTCCTCTTTCAGCGGTTCAGATCGATCACACCCTTTTGGATATTGTATTGGTTGACGATGTTTCCAGAATGCCGATTGGAAGACCTTGGATCACATTGGCGTTTGACGTTTATTCTCGGGTCGTTTTAGGTTTTTATATTTCGTTTGATCCCCCAGGAACTCTTTCAACAGGGCTTTGCATTGCTCGTGCATGTTTAACAAAAGAAAAATGGCTTATGCGACTTGGCGTTAGCCTGGAATGGCCTTATTGGGGACTTCCCATGGTGATTCATGCTGACAATGCGAAGGAATTTCGAGGTGCAGTGCTGAGAGATACTTGTAAAAAGTATGGAATTGAACTTCATTGGAGACCGGTCGCAAAACCCAATTGGGGAGGCCATATTGAAAGGTACATGAAAGTTCTCGCGGACGAACTAAAGTCGCTTCCAGGAGCAACCTTTAGTAATCCAGTTCAACGCGGAAACTATGATTCGGACAAAAAAGCGGCAATGAATATTTCCGAGCTAGAAAAATATCTCATTACCTATGTCTGCGGAAATTATCACCAAAAAATTCATTCAACGATCCAAAAAGCACCAGATCTTCAGTGGAAAGAATCGATTTTTGGAACACCTTCCACTCCAGGGTTTGGTCTTCCACGCCTGATCACAGACGAGGAAGGCTTTCGAATGGAGTTTTTACCCAAGGAAGATCGCACTATCAATGAATATGGAGTTCGAATTGATGGAATTCACTATTTTGCCGATGTTCTGCGTCCTTTTGTTAACTCCCGGTTGCCCGGAAAATATCGGATGAGGCGAAAATTTATTTTTAGAAAAGATCCACGAGATATTAGCGTCGTCTATTTTTGGGATGACGACAATAAAGTCCATCACTCCATTCCTTATCGAAATACAGCGCACCCACCTATCAGTTTGTGGGAATTAAATGCAACCAAAAGGCATCTCAAGGAGCGATCTTTGGAAAATTACGACGAGGCAACGATTTTCTCCACTATCACCCAACTCCGATCAATTGTTGAAGCATCCATTAAAAAGACCCGCAGTACACGTCGTCAAATTCAAAGAAAATCGATGCACCAAAACGTTCACCTTCCTTTAAAAGATAAATCAGATTTTTCCCAAGACTCTGAGGAAGATCTTTCAAAGTTTAAACCTTTTTCCCAAATCGAGGTGAAATGAAATACGATCATCTCCATCCCGATACATCCATTAAGTTAGAATCCTCCGATGAGAAACGTATCGAAATGCTGACCGATCCTGTATGGATTGGGTATCCTCGAGCTATAAAAATTATGGGTTTTTTCGAAAAACTCTTTCGTACTTCAAAGCGGCCCCGCATGCCCAATCTTCTTTTGGTTGGTCCCACCAATAATGGAAAAACATCGATCTTGAGAAGGTTTGAGGCGCTACACCCCATTAATGATAATCTTGAAAGTGACGCGGCATTAGTTCCCATTGTCTCAGTATCCGCACCTCCAGTTCCGGATGAATCCAGTTTTTATGATGCAATTCTTCACCAGTTTACAACTCCCACTCGACCTAGGGATCACGCGAGAAACAAACGATTTCAGGTGATTCAGATACTTAAAAAAGTAGGTACAAGAATTTTAATTATCGACGAAATTCAGGATCTTCTTGCGGGCGATTCTAAAAAACAACTCAGCCTTCTCAATGTCATCAAACACCTAGGGAACGAGCTGGAAATACCAATCATTGCCTCCGGGGTTCAATCCGCTCTTAACGCGATCCAAGTCGATCCACAGCTAGCTAATCGGTTTGAGCCTATTGCCCTTCCTCGATGGGAATTTAATGACGACTTCCGCTCATTACTCGCCAGTTTTGAAAGTGTAATTCCGCTTAAAAAACCATCGGTTCTTGTCTCCTTAAAGCTTTCGCAAAAAATATTTTTCATGAGCGAGGGAACAATCGGAGAGATTTCGATGCTCCTGGCTAAAGCCGCTGAAATTTCTATTCAAACTCAGGAAGAACGAATTACACTAAAAACTTTGGATGAAGTGGAATGGATTCTACCCTCTGAAAGAAGACGGAAGGTAGAACTTAGCATTCAATAAAATTGATTTGGAGCATCCATCTCAAACCTCAGGAAGACGAGCTTCTTTCCTCATGGATTGTAAGACTTGCAATAGCCCATGGAATCAAGGTTCATACATTTTGTTCACTGGTTTTTGGAAGCAAAAAGCAAATTTGGAATCGGGATATTGACCGAACGACGGATAAAGAGGTTCTTGAGACCCTTTCCCACAAAACAGCAACCCCCTTTTGCCAAACACAAGAAACGTTACTCTCCAGCTATGAGGGCCGTCTTTTTGAGAGTCATAATCCCTATGGGAATACCCCTTATATCATGCCCTTGGGAATTTATCATCGGATCCACCGAGAAAAAGGTCTTCAATTTTGTCCGGAATGCCTCAAAGAATCTCCCCATTATCGAAAACAATGGCGTCTTTCCTGTGCAGTTGTTTGTATTAAACATCAAAGGCTTCTTAACGATTGTTGCCCAAAATGCAGGGCACCAGTCAATTTTCATCGGAACGAATTAGGAAAAAAAGAAATAGTTTATGATCGTCCCCCTGTTTATTGTTATCAATGCCAATTCGACTTAAGGGAATCAAATCAAATACAGGTTGACCAGAAACTGATTGAGAAGATTTTATCTTTCCAAAAATATTTTTTTGATGCGACTCAAAAAGGATGGATTGAAGTCAATGGTCAAGGACCCATTTACTCGCACTTATACGCCATGGGCGTTTCTCAAATTTCAAGACTTTGCTCGACTTCATTAAGGTCTTCAAAACTTCAATTTTATCTTCAGTACCATTTCCCGGTGAGAAAACCAAATTCAGTCATTTCTCCTAGTAAACCTACTGTTGAATCACTGGATATTTCAGACCGAGCGAAAACCTACTATTGGACAGCATTACTCATTGAAGATTGGCCGACAACGTTTCTCAAGATCTGCCAAGAAACCCGCACCTATAGTTCAATTCTATTTTCTGATATGAAAAGTATTCCCTATTGGTATTTCAAAGTAGTCCAAGAAAATCTATATATTTTATACGCACCATGGAAAAAACACTGGGGACTCCCAAATCTTAATAGCTATAAAAACCTTTCCTTATCAAAAATAAAAAAACATCACACTAGTGGCTTTGGGTGATTTTATGTGACTGAAACCATAAGTTGGCCATCGAAATGAAAATCCGCTTTTTGGACAAGCATTTGTAATTGTGGAGTCACTGACTCCACAATTGAGGTCCCAACGTAAATTGGACATTTACTCGTTTCAGAAATTCGGGAGACATTGTCTCCCGAATTGAAATACTGACACTTGACGACTTCTACTCCCTCTACTACTGCCTTCTAATGCTTGCAAATTTAGAATCTTCAGCCGTCTGGGGGGTTGATGCTCACCCGATCCAAGTTGAACTCAATGTCTGCGATGGGGAGTGGCAGGTCGTTCATGTTGGTCTTCCTGATACAGCTGTCCGAGAAAGCCGGGACCGGGTAAAATCCGCCATTGAAAATTCTGGATACTTTTACCCTTATAAAAGAATTACCGTGAATCTGGCCCCTGCTGATCTCAAGAAAGAAGGTCCTAGTTTTGATTTACCCATTGCCATTGGTCTCATGGCTGCCACGGGCCAAATTCCCCAGGAATCACTCAAGGATACCTGGATTATCGGAGAGCTCGCCCTAAACGGATCTGTCCGTCAAACACGAGGGATCATTTCCATTGCCCATGCGGCGATTAAAAGAGGTATTCGCCGTCTATTGGTTCCTGAAGAAAATGGAGCAGAGGCAGCGGCTCTTCCAGGACTTGAAGTATTTGGTATTCATCATCTCCGACAAGCGGCTGAACTTCTCAAGGGATCGATTTCTCCGTCTCCATTGATTCCTGCGGTATTTTCAGGAACGAATGAAGAACCTTATTTGAATTTCTCCGATGTTCGAGGTCAGGAAAGCGCAAAAAGGGCCATCGAAGTCAGTGTGAGTGGAGGGCATCATCTCCTGATGCTCGGGCCGCCAGGGAGCGGAAAATCCATGCTTGCCAAACGAATGCCCAGTATTTTTCCTCCCATGGACATTCATGAGGCGATGGAATGCTCCAGAATCTACAGTGTTGCGGGCTTATTGGGCAAGGGAACGTCCTTGCTCAAATCTCGCCCATTTCGTGAAGCCCATCACACCATTTCTGACATCGGACTCATCGGAGGCTCAAAAATTCCGACTCCTGGAGAGGTCAGCTTGGCACATAACGGAATTTTATTTTTAGACGAATTCCCTGAATTCCGGAGAAGTGCCCTTGAGGTCTTAAGGCAACCGATGGAGAGCGGTGAAGTGACCATCTCCCGTGCCTCGGGATCCGTCACTTTTCCCTCAAGGTTCATGCTCGTAGCCGCTATGAATCCCTCACCAAGCTGTCGAAATGGTGAGAAATCTGCTGGTGGAATTGCTCAGCGCTATAGGGATAAAATCTCAGGACCGCTCTTGGATCGTATTGATATCCAAATTGAGGTTCCAGCCCTCAAGAAAGAAGATTATTTTGACCGACCTCTGGGAGAATCCTCTGAAAGCATCCGAGAACGAGTTATTGCCTGCCATGAACGACAAAAACATCGATTTAAGGACAATCAACGCATTCGGTGTAATGCCCAAATGGGATCAGGAGAGATCCGAAAATATTGTGTATTAGGGGAGCTGACACGAAAAATGATGGAACATTCTTTGGAAACACTCAAATTAAGTGCAAGGGGATTTGATCGATTATTGAAAGTCGCGAGGACGATCGCTGACTTATCTGATCGACCAACAATTACAGAAGAGGATCTTTTTGAGGCAGTTCAGTTTCGCTCTCTAGAGCGAAATTATTGGAGATGATAATACAACCAAATTGAGGTACAATTACTTTGAATTTGTTCCGTCTGTAAACACCAGTTGAAAAGTGAGGCACTTCTAAAGTGAGAGGATGTACCGCGATATGAAACAATGGTGTGAGATACCACGTAGGGTGTTGCTGAAAAGGGGTAGTAAGCGATCAATCTGGAGGGAATACGGGTTGCACTAGAGAACGCTCAAGAAAATACTTACGAAATAAAATTTAACTTTGACTTTTTAGTAATTTCAATTAACTATTTCATTATGCGTGCCATACAGACTTTTATTCCTTTGATTGGATGTATTGTCGCGGTTTTCTTTTTTGCTCAAGGCGTGACTGTAGTAGTGGAAAAATCAGGGTTAGCCTCATGTATTGAAAAACATGATCATGATACATCTAAAAGCGATTCAAGTCATCCCGCTCCTCATTGCTCTGTAAATTGTATATGTCATCTTGCTTTGATTTCTGAATCTTCGATTCATTTGCTGGATTTTTTAGCTAAAGAATTGCCCGCTTTTCTGACTCTTCATCAAGTTGCCCCTGATGGGCCTGTTTTTGGAATTGATTATCCCCCTCAGATTATCTGTTAATTGCGGGATCTCCCGTATATTTACCTAGACCTTACTCCTCCGTGAATGAGGTTTTATTCGATCGCTCATCAAAAGTCATGGGGCACGTATGTGCCACCATTTTAAATCTGAGGTTGGTTATGAAAAATTTAATGAGTACAAATCGCGGTTTTATCACAGTCCTAGCAACTTTAATTCTTATCGGCAGTGTATCATCTTCGTGGAGTAGGCCTGTCATTGAGAAAGAAGATTCCTCGGCTGGTCGAGTGGACTCCGTTCGTATTGAAAAATCATCTGTAGAGGGTCGAATTTGGCGTGTGACCCCTTATCACACAACACTCGGAGCCCATGTTCATGTTTCGTTAGTCGATTCCAACGGAAAAATTACCGCCCAGGGTATGGATCGCCTTCCTGTGATGCTTCCTAAAGATGACTCTACCCACAAGTATTCATCCTACAAAGTGACATTTAACGAAGAAATTTCACAAAGTCATGTGATTCGCGTCAAATATGTTCCGTGCTCCCACTCCCAGTGTGAGTCTCACGGATCCTAAATTTAAAAGGGTCGGAATTTCTCCGAATCCATTGAACTTATGAAAATCCCCACCTTTTTAGGAGGCGTGTGCCTTCTTGTCGGTTTGCTGTTTCCAGTAGACTATTTAAGATCTACTACGATTGATGAATTAACCTCACAGGCGTTGCATAATAACGCCGAACTTCGGTTTTACCAAGCCGAAGTGATTGCCATGAAAGGAGAGCGAACCCAAGCTGGACTTTGGAAAAATCCGGAAATTTCGGCTCAATACGGTGAACGCCGAGTCAAAGCTGGAGATAGCTCCCTTCAAAACAAAGGAACAACTCGAGAATTATCCATCGTCCAGACCTTTGAATTTCCCGGTAAAGGATCTCTGCGTAAGGCCATCGCCAATAAAAATATCGAGTTGGCAGAATTAGGCCTTCAACAGTTTCACCGCTCCTTGGAAGGACAGGTGAGAAGTTTGGCATTGCAATATCTCACGGCATCCACGAATGCCGATGCTGCAGCAGAAATCAGCGAACGCAGTTCCGGGCTCGTAAAGCTTCTTCAGGAACGCCCATCAGCAGGAACTCAACAACTACTCGAACTTCGAATCATCGAGGGAAGCTTGATCGGATTACAACAATCGGCCAAAGAATTTATTCAAGCCCGCGAGGAAACCCGACTTGAACTCAACTCTTTGCTTGGTTTTCCTTCGAGTCAAACTCTGAAAATTGAGTCCTCGATGGAAATCCCCCGACTTGCCGCCAAAGACCAAAATACCCTCATTTTAACGGGTCTTTCCGGCAATCTTCAACTCAAGATGAGAACCGTCGAGTTGGAAAAGGCGATGAAAGAAGTGACGGCGGCAAAACTCGATATTGCTCCAGATTTTTCCGTCGGGCCTTTTTTTAGTCAGGATAAGGCTGGAGACTCCGAACAAAACTTTGGAGCGACCCTTTCACTGACATTCCCCCTTTGGAATTGGAATCAGGGCAATATCGCAACCGCCAACGCTCGTCAGACTCAGGCGGATGCCATGCTCTTGGATGCACGTCGTAAAGTGGAGGCAGAGATAGCCAGACGTTACCGAGCTTATGAACTGAATCGAAACCAAATGGAGCAATTTTCAGAAGACACGATGAAAAAGCTTCGAGAGGCCTCAGATCTGGCGGATCGCCACTATCGCACAGGTGCGATTGGAATTCAGATTTTCCTCGAAATGCAGAGAGGCTTTTTGAGTTCCTTACAAATTAGGAATGATGCCCTTTTAGGGGTCTGGAAAAACTGGCTGGATTTAGATCTTCTCACGGGTGGGACAATATCAGCCCCGCAAAGCCCTAAGACCCCCCAACAATAAGGTTATATGAAAAAATATTTAAAAGTAATGGGATGGTTTTTTTTTATTCCTTTAATCCTGATTTTGAGTGGTTGTGGAGATCGTTCTGAAGAAAAAAAAGGACAGGATGAGGTTGCTCATGGGAAAGAGGAAGGTCACTCAGAAGAGGGTCATAATCATGGATCGGAAGGTTCAGGAGCCACTTACGAAGAAGGAAAAGGAATCACTCTTTTAGAGGAAACAAAACAATCCCTCGGACTTGAGTTGGCTGAAGTTTCCGAAAGTGATTTTCATCCGGAGATCGATCTGACAGCCCAAATCTATCGTTCCTCCGCTGAGGCGTCCAAAGTCTACGGACGAGAGCGTCAGGGAAATGCGTATGCGACCGCCCTTGTTTCTTCAGAAATTGCGGATCATCTCAAGGTAGGTCAAAAACTCCAATTTATATCCAAGAAGAACCTGAATCTAACAAATCCAGGAGTGGTTTTAAAAATCGACTTGGCACAGCTCTCTGTTTTAGGAAAGGCGGAAGTTCTCGTGGAATTGCCTGATAAAAATAATCATTTGAAAGTGGGAGAGTTTATCGACGTAAAAGTCTCTTTGGAAAATGTTTCTAAAAAGCATCTCAATATTCCTCGCTCCTCCGTTCTGGAAACAGCAGTGGGAAATTTTGTGTTTGTAAAAAACGGTACTTTTCTCGTTCGTACAGAAATCAAAGTGGGATCACAAAATAAAGACTCTATGGAGGTCCTGGAAGGCCTCTATGAGGGAGATACGATTGTCATACGTCCAGTGGAAGCTCTCTATCTTATTGAACTTCGCGCAGTCAAGGGCGGCGGACATTCTCATTAAAAAGTAATTATGATTGATAAAATTCTCGAATTTTCACTTCGCCAGCGTGTGTTTGTTGTTCTGGTTTCCATTGGTCTATTGGTGATTGGTATTTGGTCAGCAACTATACTCCCCATCGACGCTGTGCCGGATATCACAAATGTTCAGGTACAGGTGAATACAGAGGTCAAAGGTTTTGCTCCAGAGGAAATTGAAAAACTGGTGACCTATCCGATTGAAATGGAGATGGCCGGAATCCAAGGCTTGGAGGAGTTGCGGTCGCTTTCGAAATTCGGTCTTTCCCAAGTGACATTAGTCTTTGAGGAAGGGGCCGATATCTATCGTGCCCGCCAACTGGTCAGTGAAAGACTTCAAAATGCGACGGATGACCTTCCCAGAGGTGTGAGTCCTAAACTCGCGCCTATTTCGACGGGCCTTGGTGAAATCTACTACTACGTGGTTGAGTTTAAGAAAGGGTATGAAGGAGCAGGGAAACCTCAAAATAGGAATGAACAGTTGATGGAATTGAAGTTAATTCATGACTTCATCATCAAGCCGCAACTTCGGACTGTGCCCGGAATTGCCGAAGTCAATTCTTCAGGAGGATATGAAAAACAGATCGTCATTTCTCCTCTTCCCGAAAAGCTTCTTGGCGTAGGCATGACGTTCGGAGAAGTGATGAAAATGGTTTCTGAAAACGTGGAAAATGCTGGAGGGGGTGCGGTTCAAGTGGGTGGCGAACAATTAAGTATTCGCGCCAATGGTCGCGTGAAATCTTCCGAAGAAATTGCAAATTTACCGCTCAAATTTCGCGCGGATTCTCAACCTATTCGTGTTCAAGATGTAGCCGAGGTGGGTATTGGCCATGGAGTACGAACCGGAGCCTCGACCTACAATGGAGAGGAATGCGTCCTGGGAGCAACGCTGATGTTGGCGGGCGAAAACTCCAGAATTGTCGCTAAACGGGTTGCAAACAAAATCACGGAGATCGCTCCCTCGTTGCCTGAGGGAGTCGAGATTATCACGGTGTATAATCGAATGAGTTTGGTGGATAAAACCATTGGTACCGTTGAAAAAAACTTATTTGAAGGAGCCATTTTTGTGGTCGTCGTACTGCTCTTGCTTCTCGGAAATTGGCGTGCCGCTTTGATTGTATCGACAGCAATCCCGCTCTCCTTTCTTTTTGCCATTACGGGGATGGCTCAATCCCGTATCTCCGGAAATCTCATGAGTCTAGGGGCCGTGGATTTCGGGCTCATTATTGATGGGGCCGTGGTGATGGTGGAAAACATCATTCGTCATTTAGCTCATAAACAACAGCAATTAGGCCGAGTATTAAATGTCAGAGAACGGGCCCATGAGGTATTGATTTCAGCTAAAGAGGTTGCAAATCCGATGTTCTTCGGGGTGCTGATTGTTACTGTGGTTTACATTCCCATCCTGGCGCTGACAGGCATCGAGGGTAAAATGTTCAAGCCCATGGCAATTACAGTGATGATTGCTCTTGCGGGGGCACTGGTCCTTGCTTTAACTCTGATGCCGGTTCTTTGCTCTTACTTTCTTACGGGTAAAATCGAAGAAAAAGAAAGTCGAGTAGTTCTATTTTTTAAAAATATTTACACTCCTTTGCTTCGTTTTGCGTTTCTCTATCGCTGGGCATTTGTGGGAGGTGCGGTCGGAATGTTTTTGATTTCCCTGTTTATCCTGAGTCGAATGGGAAAAGAGTTTATCCCTCAGTTGGACGAAGGATCATTTGCAACTCATATGATTCGAACCACTAGTATTGGTTTGGACAAATCCGTGGAAATGCAAAAGAACTCGGATCGAACTCTTTTGAAATTATTTCCGGAAGTCACTTATACTTTTAGTCGTATCGGAACCGCGGAAGTGGCCACCGATCCGATGGGAGTTAATGTCGCGGATTGTTATATCTTCTACAAACCGATGAGTGAGTGGAACGGCACTGCACGAACAAAGGATGAATTGGCCAATAAAATGAGCGAAGAGTTAGGAGTACGGGTTCCGGGCCAAGCTTACCTTTTTTCTCAACCGATTGAAATGCGATTCAATGAAATCCTGGAAGGAACTCGGGCAGATATTGCCGTCAAAGTTTTCGGCGATGATTATACTGAAATTGAACGCATTGCTACAGAAGTCCGGGAAATCTTAGAAAAAGTTCCAGGTTCTGCCGACGTTGAATTTGATGCCTTAGGCAAGGCTCCCCTCTTGGAAATCACCCCGAACCGTGCGGCGATCTCCCGTTATAATGTGCATGCCTCGGAAATCAATGAGGCTGTATCCACCGCATTGGCGGGAGGCGAAAGTGGCGTGGTGGTGGAAGGGAATCGTCGATATCCGATTATTGTCCGATTGCCCGAAGAATTAAGACACCGCCAGGATGTTATGAAATCCCTCCCTGTTCGTACGACGAATGGAGGACTGTTGACTCTAGGTCAGGTCGCAGACTTCTCTGTCGGAGAGAAGGTAAATAGTATTTCCCGTGAATTAGGCCAGCGCCGCGCTGCCATTATGGTCAACCTGAGAGGTAGAGATGTCTCCAGCTGGGTGGAAGAAGCGAAGGCCAAAACAGATACCTTAAAACTCCCTCCCGGTTTTCGTATTGAATACGGGGGCCAATTCAAAAATTATATTGAAGCAGCAAAACGCCTAATGATCGTGGTTCCGATGGCTTTGGCACTGATCTTTATTTTGCTTTTCTTTAGCTTCGGATCCCTACGTCAGGCTATTCTAGTCTTTTTGTGTATTCCTCTGGCTGTGACGGGAGGAGTGCTGGCAATTTGGTTGCGAGGAATGCCTTTCACGATCTCCGCGGCTATCGGATTTATAGCGCTCTCTGGAATCGCTGTTCTAAACGGCGTCATGCTCGTCGCTTTTATCAACCAGCTGCGAGAGCAAGGAAAATCAATTCGAGACGCCGTCGTAGAAGGAACCCTGACTCGACTCCGGCCCAAACTCATGACTGCCCTGGTCGCAGCTCTTGGTTTCCTTCCGATGGCACTAGGCAGTGGTGCAGGAGCCGAAGTGCAGCGTCCTTTGGCAACGGTCGTGATCGGTGGAATTATCACTTCCACATTTCTGACCCTTATCATCCTCCCCATCCTTTACGATTGGATGGAGACTGTATGGGAAAGAAATCCTGAGATGAAAGAAGAGGAATCGTAAAACATCAGTCGCTTTTTTAAGAAAAACCTCAATCAAAACATAACAAAAGAAAGTAAAAAAATGAAACACATACTTAAACTCATCGTCATTACCACATTGATTTTTGGTCCCGCAATGGCTGCGGACGATCATAATCATAAAATTATTCCTGGACCCCAAGGAGGTAAACTCCTTGAAAGTGAACCACAGCACGCAGAGTTTTTTGTCCTCCCGAACAAGAAAGCAAGTGTCACGTTTTATGATGATGCCATGAAACCGGTGGCGATTAAGTCTCAAGAGGTTAAAATCACGGTAGAGGCTAAATCTGGAAAAGTAGCACTGGAGCTAGAGAAAGTCGGAGACTCTTTTGTTTCCAAAACCACTCTTCCTGAAGGAGATGGATATCGTGTCGTGATCCAGATTAAAAATGATGCAGCGTCAAAACCCCAAAACTTCCGGGTCGATTATCATACGGAAATCTGCAAGGAATGTAATCGGGCAGAATACGCCTGCAGTTGTGATCATGGCAAAGAAGGAGCTCACACAGGCCATAAACATTAAGAATCGGTTAAAATCCCAATAGCGATTTTATAAAGCGCCAGCCACACGAAGAAATTATCTTCGTGTGGCCCCCGTAAAACACGATACGGAGCTGAATGGAAGGAGCGGTAAAATCACCATTTCGATCTATGAGCTTGGATTATCCTGAAAAAATATAATGAAACCCAATGAACCTCATCCTTCTCATGAGGAGGATCACGAAAAAAATTCCTCATGCAACTCTTGTGATCATGATCACGCCTCGAATGAGGGGATTAATCGTTGGAGAGAACCAAGTCTTGGTCTGGGGGCTGTCGTAACCCTTGTAGGGCTTGCTGCAGAACATCTGTTTAAAGCTTCTCCCGCATTCCATACCGGACTTTATATTGTGGGCATGGTTGCAGGAGGCTGGTTTTTGCTTCCCGAGGCGCTCAAGTCTATTATTCGTTTTCGACCCAACATCAACGCCTTAGTTGTGATTGCAAGCATTGGAGCTGCGATTATTGGTGCTTGGGGAGAAGCGGCTGTAGTGGTTATTCTCTTTGGTGTGGCTGAATGGCTTGAGGGCTACAGCGTGGGACGAGCGAGAAAGGCCATTTCCAAACTATTGGATCTTGCCCCTCCACGTGCGCGAGTAAAAAAGGGTTCAGCATGGATTGATACACTTCTTGCAGAAGTTGCTGTGGGGGACATCGTCGAGATCCGTCCGGGTGAACGAGTTCCTCTGGATGCCGTCGTGTCAGAAGGCCAGTCTGATGTCAATCAAGCCCCCATTACCGGGGAACCTTTACCCGTGGAAAAGAAAGTGGGAGATTCTCTCTTTTCTGGAACTCTGAATGGCTCGGGATTACTCGTGGCCCAAGTCACCAAACTGTATAGCGATTCCACTTTAGCAAAAATTATTCGCTTGGTTGAAGAAGCTCAGGAACAGCGGGCTCCCACGCAACGATTTATCGAAAAGTTTTCAGCCATTTACACTCCCCTAGTTCCGTTAGTCGCCCTTGTCGTTTTTGGCGTGGCGGTTCTTTTCTTTGATGGAGACTCTAAAGAGTGGGCTTATCGGGCCTTTACTCTTTTAGTGATTGCATGCCCGTGTGCTCTGGTCGTTTCCACTCCCGTGAGCATTGTTTGTGGTCTGACGGTTTTGGCGCGTCGAGGGGTGCTCATTAAGGGGGGGGCCTATTTAGAATTGATTGGAAAAATGAAGGCTTTGGCGGTCGACAAAACAGGAACGATCACAGAAGGTCGTCCTCGGGTTTTAGAAATCATTAGTTGGAATGGAATGCCAGATCGAGAGATTCTTCGGATCGCCGCCGGTTTGGATGCCAAATCCACGCATCCTTTAGCTCGGGCCGTGGTTGATTATGCGGTCGCCCAGGGAGTAGAGCTGAGTCCTGCGAGAGAAATTGAAAATCGCAGTGGTCGAGGTAATTTGGGAGAAATCGAGGGTCATCGTTATTTTGTTGGAAACCATCGTCTTGTCCACGAACTGGGTATCTGCAATTCTGATTTGGAAGAACGTCTTTCTCGACTTCAAGAGAAGGGGTTAAGTATTGTGGTTGTGGGCCATCAACCTCATGGGAGTTGCGGTGGTGAAGTATTAGGAATTCTGGCAGTAGGCGATGCGATTCGTCCCGAAGCGGCAGAGGCCATCGCAGCCTTGAGAAAAGTGGGGGTTCAGGAAATCGTGATGCTCAGTGGCGATAATCAAAAAGCCGCAAACGCCGTGGCCTCTCAAGTCGGCATTACCCAAGCCCGAGGAGATCTCCTTCCTGAAGATAAAAAGCTGGAAATTGAAAAGCTTCAAAAGCAATACGGGGTCGTGGGAATGGTAGGCGATGGAATCAATGACGCTCCTGCACTGGCAGCCTCCTCATTCGGGATTGCCATGGGGGCTGCAGGAAGTGATACCGCCATTGAAACAGCCGATATTGCCCTAATGCAGGATGATCTGAGGCAACTCCAAGTCGCTATGGCGATTAGTCAAAGCGTTCTAAGTACTATTCGATGGAACATCGGCTTCGCGCTAAGCTTGAAAACTGTTTTTATGGTCTTGGGCATTCTCGGTCACACCAGTCTATGGCTCGCCATTTTGGCCGATACAGGCGCAACGGTATTAGTCGTTGCCAATGCCATGAGACTCCTTCGAAAGTAAGGGGATTAAACTAGCGACGCTTTTTTTGGCGTAATTTAATTTCCCTTTCAAAAATCGATAGAGTTTCAGGACTTACATGGTGCTCAATGCCCTCCGCATCAATTTCAGCCACTTTTTGAGGGACTCCCATACTACAAAGAAATGCAACCACGATCTCGTGACGACTTCTGCACATCTCAGCGAGTTTTTTCCCTTTCTCAGTAAGGAAAATAGCGCGGTAGGGTTGAGACGTCACAAATCCCGCTTTTTGCAATCGTCCAATAGTGCGATTGACCGTGACATGAGTAACTCCCAGACGATGAGCTAGCTCCACAACACGGGCTTCGCCTACGGAGAGGTTTAAATCAGCAATCGCCTCCACATAGTCCTCCGTTATTTCATGGGCATGTTTTTGTCGGGTCTGCTTCATGCTGTCTGCCTGAAGCTGAGAGGGTCGAATATGGAGTTGTTTTGCTTTGGGACTCACAAGGAGAGAGAATATGCACTTGACATCGAGGAATGCAAGAATGTATCCTATGCTACATTATGAATTTAAATCTACATATAAAAAATATCCCTTCCACTCTTACAAATGGAGTTTGTTTCGGTCTTCCGATTTTTTTCTCGATGGCTTTTATTAGTGTTGTTCAGGCTCAAGAACCCACCCCTTTGGATAAATCTGACTATCATTTATTCAATCCCACGCCCCGTGAACAAATGAGGGAAATGAGCACGGATCGTCCTGACAAGACCGAAAGCCCCTACACAGTGGATGCGGGACACTTCCAAATAGAATCTGACATCCTCACTTATTCCCATGACCATGACAAATCCAGAGGGGGAGATGTTATTACCGAAAGATGGTCAGCCGCCCCCGTGAATCTCAAGGTCGGTCTTTTAAACCACATGGATTTTCAGATGGTGATCGAAAGTTTCAACCATGTCCGAACGAAAGATCAAGTCGAGCAGACTGCAGAACGTCAATCGGGATTTGGAGATATGACCTTTCGCCTCAAAAATAATTTCTGGGGAAATGACGGAGGTAAGACCTCTTTTGGAATCATGCCTTTTGTCAAAGTGCCAACCAGTCAGGATCGTCTCGGCAATAATGATGTCGAAGGGGGCGTAATTTTTCCTTTGGCTGTGGAATTGCCAATGGGATGGAGCATGGGACTGATGACTGAAATGGATTTTCTCCGCAACGAGAACAATAATCACTACCATAACTCGTATGTGAATTCGATCACCTTTTCTCACGATATCATCGGAAAGCTAGGCGGATATACCGAGTTTTTTAGTGAACTAAGCTCACAAAGTGATGCCCGTTGGATAGGAACAGTCGATTTAGGTCTGACCTACGCTCTGACTCAAGACATTCAATTGGACGCAGGTGTTAACATTGGAGTGACTGAATCCGCAGATGACCTTAATCCCTTTGTCGGCTTTTCATGCCGATTTTAGAGGACTTCCTACTCGACGTAACGCTCTAAAACGATAAGCAAATCTCTTAACTTCTTCTTCCCGTCACTGGGATCTGTCGATTTTTCGATGCATTCGTGGACATGCTGGTGAATGACAACTTCTTCAAACGATTTCAAGGCTTTGCGGACAGAAACCATTTGATCATGAAGACGGTTTTCATTTTGCAATCATTTTAATTTTTTGGCTAGGGTCGTGGATATAGGAGAGCGGCTTCCCGTATTCGGAGCCGATATTAATGCCCGTCATACCATGAACGCTGACCGGACCGACGCGAGGCCCGCTGTGTCCGCAAACCAGTAGATCGATTTGAGAGGTGTACGGGGCGATTTCCTTCGCAATCGCTTTTGAACCGAGATAAGCCCGACAAAATTGACTAACAAGATCTTGATTTTCAGAAAAATCTCGAAGCTCTAAAAAAGGAACTGTATGGGTCACTAATATGATCCGCTTATTTCCTGTATTTTGAAGATGTTTTTTTATAATCACAGCCTGTCTGTAAGCTTCTGCAAATAAGCCTCTTTTACAGGGCATATATAAACAATCGTTCCAGTAAACCTCTTTTGGGAATGATGGATGACGTCCTTCCAGGTAGTTGCTTTCCGAAACCATGTCGGCTTCGATTTGGAGCTCAGGGATTGCAAACCCAAGATCGTAATGCCCATAGCACCCGACTATCTCCATTTTTCCTGAAAGTGAATAGTTTCCTCGATCTAAAAAATGAATATCAAATTCTTTGAAGGCGGGAATCCAGTAATGGTCTTCAACTTCTTCCAAGTTTACGCCTTTACGAAGAAAACGCTCCCCAGTCCAATAGTCGTGATTTCCAAGCGTCACGACAATTGGTTTATCTCCCGCTATTTTTCTGAGAAGTTTACAAGTTTCCCGGGCTTCATAAGCAACAGCTAGGTCGCCTGCGACCACGAGTAAGTCAGCATTGGCTTTTGTCCATTGATCTCTCAATGAAAAGAGACTTTTGCTTTTCCATGAACCAATCCAATGAATATCAGCTGTAAAAAAGATTTTCATGCGACAGTGATCACCCCATGAATATCGGGATCTCGATATTCGGCTGTTCCAGCGTAAACGGTTAAATTTGGGAGAATTTGTGAAACTCCACCACTATGGGTGTGTCCGCATAACACCGAAATCTTTTTTTTCGGATACAAAAGCGCGTGCTTTTTAATCACTTCTCCCAATGAAGGATTTGAAAAGTGAGGAAGGTAATCCGCCTCTGAAGGATTTCCCATATACCAGGCAGCCTCAACAAAAGGTGGGGCATGGGTCACAACAATCACTCTCTTGAATTGATCTAAGGCCGCAGGAAGCACTTTGTCGATGTGTTGAACACTGATTTGGGAGAGCTTCTCCATCAGTCGATGCCGCTCAGAAATATTCAAATCCCGAAATTCCCGTATTCGGACGTAATCATTAAGCTCTACGGGCGATTGATCTCCGCTACCCGCTTTTCCATCAGCCCAGCCGCTGTGACCGATCAGCCCCACGTTTTCACTCAAGGCGACAGGCTTAGATAGATCGAGGTAAATAAGTTTTTTGTTCGACTCGCAGATTTTTCTTACTTCATTGCAGACCTCCATAATAGAACCCCCATAAAAGTCATGATTTCCGAGAACAAAATAAATCGGGAATTCAAATTTATCTTCGAGAAATTTAAAAAAATTACCGAGAGATCCTGCTGTACCAAGGTCACCCGAAAGGATCAAGCCAGCGGGTTGATACGCCTTAACCTTTTCTACCCAGCGATTCATGATATCTCCGTGACAAAACTCGGAATGAACATCTGTACACCAGACGAAGTTTCTTTTTTTAGAATGAGGACCCACCACGAAGTCCAAGCGGATTTGCTTATGTTTAAGATAGCCTTCACTTTTCAGTTTCATGACTTATTTTCCTTTTGCAAATTTGGGAATTGCAACACGCGGCAGATCAAAATCAGTCCGACCGCTTGCCAATATGTAATTGGCGGCAGATTAAATATTTGCTGAGCGAGGTGGTTCCAAAGCCACTGCAGCGGCCAAGCAAAGACGATGCTTATAACCATCGCATATAGAGTATGAACCAACAAAAAGAGCGCAATCGCCCCAGTAAATAGACTTGTAAATACAATTGCCATTGCGGTTAAATTCGAATTCATCAACTTTTCCTTTGTTTAATTTTTTGGGGTTTTCCAAATTCCGTTCCCTAATACTCTCTCCAAGGATTTCTTTTGAGGAAACGCGGTCACTTTCATTTTTTCTGGTAAAGGTTGGTTTTCTGCAAAAGTCATTTCAATCAAAGCATAATGAACTTTTTTTGGGGTGTATTGTCCGACATTCACGCAAAGGGTTTCTCCAATGGAGTCGTGCCATTGATTCTTTTTTGGCGTCCGGTGATCATGTCCGAAGATGACCAGCCAAGGCTGATATTTTTCAATCGCTTCACGCCATTCAACATTTCCTTGAACGACCGAATTCGGCGTTGAAAGAGATGTTCCGGTGGGTGGTTCGTGCATTAACCAAAGAGCACGCGCGGATTTTCCAAAGTGCTGAAAAACAGAAGGAAGCCACGTCTCTGTATCAGCCATTACCATTTCACGATCACAACGAAAGGCCTCCTCATCTCCCATTAAACAAGGAAATCCGATCAAGACCCCTGGATCCGTTTTATAGCCTTCCGCATGAAGCGCGATCGGGGCCCCGAAGAGCGGAGTCCAAACATGAAAGAAGTACCACCAATTTTCGTCTTCATGATTCCCCCGGATGAAAATCACCTTTTTGACCTTCATTTGCCCAATCGCCCGGATAACATCATCGATGGAAAACGATTTTTTACCTCCCCCGGCATCAAGAAAGTCCCCCACAAAAGCTAAAACGTCAGGCTGATGTTCCTTGACCGCCTTCGCTAAACTCTCGTAGAGATCCTCGTTTTGGTGAAGATCCGTCACGGTTAATATTTTAATTTTCTCCATCAGACTCTCCTTTTATTGAGTATTCAATCGCTTTGTGAAGAAGATCCTTATCAAACCAGTTCCCCGTTCTGCTCCTGAGATCAAGCTCTAGTCGATTAGGAGTTAGCGCTTTTGCTCGAAAGCCCGCATTAAAACAAACAGTGCTTCCGATGTGATCCACACAGTCCCCCGCGAGAGGCGCCTGATGCAAATGTCCCGAAAAAACAAAATCAGGCTGAAATCTTTCAATCAACTTCTTGAGAATCAGGCTTCCTCCCATATCTCCTTTCGAAACGAGGCATTGGTCGGGAGGATTATGATGAACCACGAGCCAGGGCAATCCTGTGACTTGGGCAAGCTCGTGGCCTTTCTCAAAGTCCTTTTCCAATTTGAGGGTCACGGGTTCTTTCCTAAATTCATTATCCTGATGACAGGAAAATAAGATATCCTGTCCATGGATGGTCAAGGTCCCCATATCCCCATTCCCCCAGATTTTGTTGGGCTTTTTTAATCCGTCCGTCCACGTGTGAAGTGGATTTGAAGTGCGTTTAATTCCATCATCATGGTTCCCACTGCAAAAAAGCACGGGAACTCCGACTTTTTCTAATTCTTTAAAGAATTCCTCTACCTCACCTAATACGATGGGAAGATCCCGTTTATCGTAACCGTCCACAAAATCCCCAGGAAGGACGACAAGGTCGAATCGAGGGCTATTTTCCAATACCCATTTAAACCATTGTCTATTTCCGTGCAAATCAGCCGTGCAAAGGACTTTCATATTCATCAGTATAACAAAATATCCCTCTCTAGTCAACAAATATTAGTTGATTAATACGACTCATCGTGTTAATTAACTAATATGACGTCAATACCTTATCCTCGCAGTTACTGGGTTAACGACTCTTTATTAGCAGGTGTTTACCCTGGAAGCTCCAATCCTCTGGATGCCGAGATGAAGATAAAGGGCATTCTTGATCTGGGGATCACCCAGTTTATCAGTTTAATGGAGCCTGAAGAATTTAATCACCAGAAGGTCCCCTTTACCTCTTATCAGCCTGCCTCAACAAAACTTTCAGCTAACCCGCTTCTTTTCCAGCGCTTTAGCATTCGCGATGGGGGAGTGCCAACACTTGAGCTTGGTCAAAAAATTGTCGCCCATCTTCAATATGAAATTGAGCGGGGTGAAAAAATTTATCTCCACTGCTGGGGAGG
>CAMCYL010000046.1 GCA_945883905.1 Akkermansia muciniphila
TCTGGAGGCGGCAGCCGACGAAGAAGGCGCCGAAAGGAATGAGCTCACGATCCTCTCCCTCTCTGACGTTGCGGCGGCTTGTCTCGCCGTCTTGTCCGCCGTAGCCTTTGCGAAGGTGGAAGTGCTTGGACGTAGGAGGAAGCGGCGTTGCGTGAGAACTGCTTTAGGATTTCAATCCCCCTCTTCGATTTTCCCTCTCAAATCCAAAGTTGTTTTGGACGGGAGTGAAAAATTTTCGCTAGTGTGCAAAATAAAAAAATCTCAAATCCAGATTTATTGGGGATGGATATGGTAAAAAAGATCATTCTTTTTTTGCTATTGAAGGTTTTTTATTTAAACTCTGACGGATGAACCCCGCGCCTTCAAGCCTCTTACTTCGTCTTTCCATAGTCCTTGGTCTTTCCGCCATTCTTTTAGGGGCCTTTGGAGCCCATCTCTTAAAGGGGACCTTGATCGCACATCAAACCGTCGAAACTTGGAAAACCGCCTCATTTTACCACCTCACTCATGCGATCCTCCTTCTCTTTTTAATCCATCAACCGAACTTTCGTAAATCCTCCTTTTACCTCTTTTTCCTTGGAATCCTCCTTTTTAGTGGAAGCCTCTATCTTCTTGCTCTCAATCCCCTCCCTTGGCTCGGTCCCATCACCCCTCTTGGAGGAGTTCTTTTAATGAGCGGCTGGCTCTCACTCCTTTGGAGAAGAGATCCTCTCAGACCTTAAATAAATGAGATGAAATCGATGAGGATGGTGAGTGATAAAATTTTCTTTATTTTAGGCTTGGTTTTTCTTTGTGGGCAGCCAAAAGAGTCGCATGCCAAAGCGGACTGACATTAAATCTATTCTCCTGATCGGAAGCGGCCCCATTATCATCGGCCAAGCCTGTGAGTTCGATTACTCCGGCGTTCAAGCCTGTAAAGCGCTTCGAGAAGAGGGTTATAAAGTGATCTTAATTAATAGTAATCCCGCCACGATTATGACCGATCCGGAGTTTTCGGATCGAACTTATATCGAACCGATTACTCCCGCCATTATCGAAAAAATTATCGAACGGGAACGCCCCGATGCGCTCCTCCCGACACTCGGAGGTCAAACCGCTCTCAATGCCGCCATGGCTCTCTGGGAAAGTGGAGTTCTCACCAAGTATAAAGTGGAAATGATCGGAGCAAATTCAGAAGCGATCAAAAAAGGGGAAGATCGCCAACTCTTTAAAGAGGCAATGGTCAAAATCGGGATCGATATTCCGATTTCAGGAACCGCTCACTCCATGGAAGAGGGTCGGACGGTCGCTCAAAAAATTGGTAAGTTTCCTCTGATTCTTCGTCCTGCTTTTACCATGGGAGGATCCGGTGGAGGGGTCGCTTACAATAAAGAGGAGTTCGAAGAGATTCTCGCTCGCGGACTCTCTCTCTCCCCCACCAGCGAAGTACTCGTCGAAGAATCACTCATCGGCTGGAAAGAATATGAGATGGAGGTCATGCGTGACCGCGCCGATAATTGCGTGATTGTTTGCTCCATTGAAAATTTTGATCCAATGGGAGTTCATACGGGAGACAGTATCACCGTCGCTCCGATTCAAACGTTGACGGATAAAGAGTATCAGATCATGCGCGATGCCTCCTTTGCGATTATCCGAGAAATCGGGGTTGAAACCGGGGGTTCCAATATTCAGTTTTCGGTCGATCCTGAAACCGGTCGAATGATTGTCATCGAGATGAATCCTCGCGTCTCTCGTTCCTCTGCCCTCGCCTCCAAAGCCACCGGATTCCCGATTGCAAAAATCGCCGCCAAACTTGCCGTCGGCTATACATTAGATGAAATCCGAAACGACATCACTCGCGAAACCCCCGCCAGTTTTGAACCGACGATCGATTACGTGGTCACAAAAATCCCCCGCTTTGCCTTTGAAAAATTCCCCGGTGCCGATAGCACTTTAACCACTCAAATGAAGAGTGTCGGCGAAGTCATGGCGATCGGTCGAACCTTTAAAGAGTCGATGCAAAAGGCCCTTCGTGGATTAGAAACAGGGGCGTGGGGATTTGGTGCAGGCGGCAAATTCGGAAGCCTGACTCCCCCTCCTCTCGAGGAGATTACGCAAAAAATTGTCACTCCTAATCCAGAGCGAATTCACTATTTACGCCACGCCTTTAATGCAGGGATGACACTGGATCAAATCCATCAAAAAACAAAGATTGATCCTTGGTTCCTCGAACAGCTCCAAGAAATTGTCGATGAAGAGAAATCACTCCTCAACGACTCCTCCGATGAAGCCCTTGAAAAAGCGAAGTCCTATGGATTTTCCGACCGTCAACTCGCCTTCCTTTGGAAGAAAACAGAAAATGAGATTCGCGCTCGCCGCCACAAGCTCGGATTAATTCCCTCCTATCGCTTGGTCGATACGTGTGCCGCTGAATTTGAGGCCTATACTCCCTACTACTACTCCACCTACGACCGAGGAGATGATGAGGTCCGTCAGAATGATCGTAAAAAAGTAATGATTCTCGGAGGGGGACCTAACCGTATCGGACAAGGAATTGAATTCGATTATTGCTGCGTCCACGCCGCATTTGCCCTAAAAGCGATGGGGATCGAATCGATCATGGTGAATTCCAATCCGGAAACCGTTTCCACCGATTACGATACTTCCGATAAACTTTACTTTGAACCACTCACTCTTGAAGATGTCTTAAATATCTACGAACGTGAAAACGTTTGGGGGGTCATTGTCCAATTTGGGGGTCAAACCCCGCTCAATCTTGCCGCAGGACTCAAAGCCCATGGAGTGAATATCATTGGAACCTCTGTTGACTCGATTGACCGCGCCGAAGATCGTAAACTTTTCCAAGAGATGCTGCATAAACTCGCTCTTCTTCAGCCCCCCAACGGCACCGCTACCAACGAGGAAGAGGCGATTGTCGCCGCCCATAAAGTGGGATATCCAGTGATCGTTCGCCCCTCCTTCGTGCTCGGAGGACGCGCGATGCAGATCGTTTATAATGATGAAGATCTCCGGCACTACATGCGTACTGCGGTCGAGGCCTCTCCTGAACGTCCAGTATTAGTCGATCGTTTTCTCGATGATGCCACTGAGGTCGATGTCGATTGTATCTCCGATGGTGAAACCGTTGTGATCGGAGCGATCATGCAACATATCGAACAAGCGGGAGTTCACTCGGGGGATAGTGCTTGCGTTATTCCTCCTCCAAATCTCAGCAAAAAAGTTCAGGATGAGATCCGCTCTGCGACGATTGCCATGGCAAAAGAGCTTCAAGTCAAAGGACTGATGAATGTTCAATACGCGGTTAAAGGGGAGACCGTTTATGTTCTTGAGGTAAATCCTCGAGCCTCACGAACTGTTCCTTTTGTGAGTAAGGCCATTGGAACATCACTCCCCAAATTAGCGACCCAAGTGATGGCCGGAAAAAAGCTAAAAGAGATTGGCTTTACAGAAGAGATCATTCCAAAGCATTACTCCGTCAAAGAGGCGGTTCTTCCTTTCTCCAAATTTCAAGGCGTGGATATCCTTCTCGGACCGGAGATGAAATCGACCGGTGAAGTGATGGGAATCGATGATGATTTCGGGCTCGCTTATGCGAAATCGCAAATGGCAGCCTCTCCAGCCCTTCCCCTTAAGGGAAATGTTTTTATTAGTATCCGTGATGAGGACAAATTGAATCTCGTCCCCGGGGCAAAAAAACTCGTTGAACTTGGATTTAAAATTTACGCAACAACAGGAACGGCTGAAGCCTTCGCAAGCTACGGAATTGCGTGCGAGAGTCTCCTGAAGGTTCAAGAGGGACGTCCCAATATTCTTGATATGTTGAAAAACGGTGAGATTGCCTTGGTGATTAATACCCCTTCTGGAAAAAGCGCCCGGGCGGATGAGGTCAAAATCCGAACAACAGCTCTTTACCAAAAGGTTCCCGTGATGACCACCGCCGCAGCGGGATTAACGACCGTTGAAGCAATCTCCTCCCTTCTCAATAAGAAGATTCAGGTTAAATGCCTTCAAGAATTTCATCCCAAAACCTCGCTTTAAATCCATTTATTACATTAGAAATAAAAACTTTAGGAAATAAAAAACCCCGAGGATTTTGGCCTCGGGGTTTTTTAAGTAAAAGGCAATTAGTCGAGATGTTGTGAAACGAGCTTCGTCATTTCAAACATGCTGACTTTTTTCTTACCATTGAAAACAGCCTTCAACTTATCGTCGGCGTTGATCATGGTTCTTTGCTTTGGATCTTGAAGATTGTTCTTCTTGATATAGACCCAGAGTTTTTTGGTGAGCTCTGTGCGAGGAAGGGGTTTTGATCCCACTACTTCTGCGAGGGCTTCATCGGGTTGAACGGGTTTCATGAACGCCGCATTAGGTTTACGTTTTGTTGCTGTCTTTGCTGGTGCTTTAGCCATTATGTTCTCTCCTTTTGATTTGAGGTTGCAGTCTTCTTTCCTATCCTCTCTCTCGAATGAAGCAACCTTTTTTTTCAATTTTTCCCTCGTAAAACGAAGTTTTTTTTAAAATACAATTTACACTTTTTTGTTTGAAATCCCAAAAGAGTATCCTACATTCAACCATGTTCGATCGAGATTATCAGGCCAAAATTCTTATTATTGATGACCAAGCACTTAATCTAAAACTCGCCTCCACTATCCTCAAGGCAAAGGGCTACGATACGCGCTGTATTTCTGAAAGTTCTCAAGCAACGGAAGCGATATTAGCCTACGCTCCTGACTTAATTCTCCTCGATATTATGATGCCTGATTTAGATGGCATTACCCTCTGTAAACAACTCAAATCAAATCCAATAACCAACGATATTCCTATTATTTTTATCACGGCTAAAACAGCCTCTGAAACACTCCTCTCAGCCTTTGAAGCAGGGGGGGTCGATTTTGTCTCAAAACCTTTTCAAACCGAGGAGCTCCTTGCACGCGTCAAGACTCACGTTCATATTCGACTCCTTCAAAAAAACCTAACCGACTCTTTTCAGAAATTAGAAAAAAAACAACACGAACTCCTCTCGAGCCAAAAACAGGTTGAAGAACTAAAAAGTGCGATGGTCAAAATCTGTGCTTGGACGAAACAAATCGAAATCGATGGCAAATGGATTAGCGTCGAAGAATATTTCACCACCCATCTCGGAATTCAACTCACTCACGGCGTCAGCGATTCTGCCGCAAAAGAAATCCTCAAAAGTCTTTAACTCCCCTTTTTTTCATCGACCTTCTCCGTAATATTTTTAATTTATTTTTCTTATGTTCTATCAAAAAGTGCTTGTGACAGGAGGAGCCGGATTTATTGGTTCAAATTTTATTCGTCATTTCCTGAATCAAAATAAAGGTCCTTCAAAAGTACTGAATCTCGATCTCCTCACTTACGCTGGAAATCCCGAAAACCTTAAAGAATTTTCCTCTGATAATCGCTACCAATTTATTCATGGCGATATCGCCGATCAAACACTCGTTGCAAAACTCCTCAAAGAACATCAAATTCAAGCGATTCTAAACTTTGCCGCAGAATCCCATGTCGATCGATCGATCGACTCCGCTGAACCGTTTTTTCAAACCAATGTGATCGGCACACTTCGACTCCTTGAGACGGCTCGTACCTATTGGAAGTCACTTCCCCCAAAGGAGGCCTCTGAGTTTCGATTCCTCCATGTCTCAACGGATGAAGTTTACGGCTCTCTCTCCTCTGAGGATCCAGCCTTTCAAGAAACCACACCATTCGCCCCCAATAGTCCTTACGCCGCATCAAAGGCAGCAAGTGATCATCTCGTTCGCTCCTTTCATCACACCCATGGACTTCCCACACTCACGACGAATTGCTCCAATAACTACGGTCCTTATCAATTCCCTGAAAAGTTGATCCCGCTCGTTATTTTAAATGCACTCGATGAAAAAAATCTTCCGATTTACGGGGATGGAAAAAATATTCGCGACTGGCTCTTTGTGGAGGATCATTGCGTTGCGATTACCTCTGTCCTACAAGAGGGAAAAGTCGGAGAGACCTATAATGTCGGCGGAAAAGCAGAGACCACCAACCTCCAAATCGTCGATACGCTTTGCGCTTTACTCGATGAACTCCAACCTCGTCAAAATGGAAAGTCATATCTCGATCTCAAAACCTTTGTCAAAGATCGACCTGGACATGATCGTCGTTATTCGATCAATTTTGAAAAGATTCATCATCAATTAAAATGGACTCCGCAAGAAAACTTAGCAACGGGACTACGCAAAACGGTCCAATGGTATTTAAGTCATCGAGAGTGGTGCACACAAATCACTGAAACTAAATATTCCCGAGATCGCCTCGGAGGAAATCATTAATCTTATGAAACCACGAAAAGGAATTATTCTCGCGGGAGGAACCGGCACTCGCCTCTTTCCCATTACAAAGGTGGTCAGTAAACAGATGCTTCCCGTTTACGATAAACCGATGATTTATTATCCTCTCTCGGTGCTGATGTTGGCGGGAATTCGTGAGATCCTCATCATTACGACACCACACGATCAATCCAAGTTTCAAGAACTGCTCCACGATGGCTCCGATTTTGGAGTCCAATTTACCTATGAAGCTCAAGCGAAACCAGAGGGCCTTGCTCAAGCTTTTATTATTGGTGAAAAGTTTTTAGACGGGGCCCCTTCTGCCCTCGTTCTTGGAGATAACCTTTTTTACGGCGAAAGAATCTCTCAAACCTTAAGGAAAGCCTCCGCTCAAGAAAACGGGGCAACGATCTTCGGATACCGGGTCGCCGACCCCACTTTGTACGGAGTTGTTGACTTTGACTCCTCGGGTAAAGCGATCTCTTTAGAGGAAAAACCGCAGAAACCAAAATCCAATTACGCCATCCCCGGAATCTATTTTTATGACTCCAAGGCCTCCGGATATGCGAAAAATCAAAAGCCCTCTCCTCGGGGGGAGTTGGAAATTACCGATCTGAATCGCACCTACCTCGATTCTGGAGAACTTCAGGTTGAACTTTTAGGTCGAGGAACCGCTTGGCTCGATACCGGATCGCCGGAGGCCTTACTTCAAGCCGCCAATTTTGTTCAAGCGATTCAAGATCGACAGGGATTAAAAATTGCATGTATTGAAGAGATTGCCTATCGCAATCAATGGATCGAGGCCCCTCGCCTTTTAAAGCGAGCGGACTCTCTGGGAAAGACGGACTACGCTCACTATCTCCGACAACTCATCACTGAATCTCAACGCACATCTCAATGAAAATTGCGATCTTCAGCGATATCCACTCCAACTTAGAGGCGCTTGAAGCGGTTTTTGAGGATATGGAATCGCAGAAGGTCATCCATCGAATTTGTCTGGGCGATATCGTCGGATACGGAGGATCTCCCAGTGAATGCCTTGAATTGACGAGAAAGAAATCCCTTCACATTCTCCTCGGAAATCATGATGAAGCCTGCTCGACGGAGCCCGGAATCGAATACCTCGGACATGTAAAGGCTGGAATCGATTTTTCACTGACTCGCCTAACTCAAGAGCAAAAGCTGTTTTTAAAAGATCTGGCTCGGAAGGTCACTTGGGAAAATATGACCCTGACTCACTCCTCTTTGTTTCAGCCCGATCGTTGGCACTATCTCAATACCCCGTTGAATATTGAGGTTAATTTTCAATATCAAAAAACTCAGATCTGTTTTTGCGGACATACGCATGTCCCCATTTTTTTAGAGAAAACCATTTTAACCTCCTCGCAAAAGGCGAGTGGAAAACATGCGATTAGTCCTGAGAAGCGATATTTAATTAATTGTGGAGCCGTCGGTCAACCGCGCGATGGAGATCCGAGAGCCTCCTATGTCATTTATGATTTAAAGGAGCAAAGCATTGAGTTTCGTCGAGTCCAATACGACATTGAAGGAGCTCAGAAAAAAATTCGCGAGGCCGGTCTTCCTGCGATATTAGCCGATCGTCTCGCCAAAGGGTCTTAACAAAGATCACCACCATTCTCCTCCATGATTTTCCATCTCTTTGCCGTCGGTAAGCCGAAGCTCTCCTTTGTTCCCTTAGGAGTCGAAGAATATCTTCGAAGATTCCCCTCTGCCTTTGAGGTTAAACTCCATTATCTCAAGGCCTCTCACCCCGAAGCAGAGGGGAGAGCTTTTGTGGAGGCGACCCCCAAGATGCGTCGAGTACTTTTGGATGAACAGGGGAAGAGCTACACCAGTCGTTCCTTTGCCCATCAACTTCAAACATGGTATGAACAACAACCGCAACCGATTGCCTTTCTCATCGGAAGCGCGGATGGACACACCGCAGCAGCCAAAAAAGAAAGTCCGCACCTCCTTAGCCTGAGCCCCCTGACCTTCCCTCACGAAATGGCTCTGCTTCTCCTCGCCGAACAACTTTACCGAGCCCATTCAATCCTCTCCCGTCATCCCTATCATCGAGATGCAAAGAGTTAAAAAAAAGACCAAAAAAAATTAAATACATTGTCTCACGCAGAAAGAGCGCTTGCCAAAAGGGGATAATTCCCTAGGAATCGAACCCTGCGCTTCATAGTCTCGCACATGCGGGATGGCGACAGAAAACCTTAACCCCGTTTCCGCCAGGGTTACCGGCGGTTTTTTCCTCTTCGGATCATGACTTTTATGTCCTCTGACTGTTTTTCGAAATCTCCGCAATTCACTCTCAAGCTGCTACGGATAAGGCCAACCCCTCAAACTCACCTTTGAGGTTAATTCAAAGAAAAAGAGATCACTATTATGGCAATGATGGAATTGCTCCAAAAATCGATGTTAAACTTCTCCGAAGGAAGCATCGTCAAGGGACGCGTTATTCAAAAACGCTCCAAAGAAGTCGTTATCGACATCGGTTATAAATCCGAAGGCATTATCAGCCTCAACGAATTCGAAGATCCAAGCTTACTCCAAATCGGAGATGAGGTTGAAGTTCTTCTCGAAAGCCTCGAAGATGATGACGGTATTGTCGTTCTCTCCCGTGAAAAGGCGACTCTCAAACAAAATTGGGAAAAGATTGTTCAAATTCATAAAGAGGGTGGAGTCATCTCCGGCCGCGTCAAAAACATCGTAAAAGGTGGATTGATGCTTCATGTCGGCGTCGAAGCCTTCCTTCCCTCCTCCCAAATCGATATCGTTCCTCCTCGCAATCTCCGCGAATTCGAAGGTAAAACGCTCGAATGTAAAATCGTTAAAATCAACGAAGAACGAAAGAATGTGGTTCTTTCCCGTCGTGAAATCGTCGAAGCTCAACGCGCTGAAAAACGTGCTGAACTCCTCAGTAACCTCAAGAAGGGGGACAAGGTCAAAGGCGTTGTTAAAAATATCACCGATTTCGGTGCATTCATCGACTTAGACGGTCTCGATGGTCTCCTTCATATCACCGATATGAGCTGGAGCCGAATCAACCATCCTTCCGAAATGTTGAAGGTAGGCCAAGAAATCGAAGTTCTCGTCACTGAAATCGACCGCGAAAAAGAGCGCGTCTCTTTCGGACTCAAACAAAAGAACGAAAATCCTTGGGAAAAGATCGCCGAGAAATATCCTGCAGGAACTAAGGTCCGTGGAAAAGTCACGAACCTCGCTCCGTACGGGGCATTCGTCGAGCTCGAAACCGGAATCGAAGGACTCATCCACGTTTCCGAACTCAGCTGGACAAAGCGCGTTGCAAAACCGGCCGATGTTCTTCAAGCCAACCAAGAGATCGATGCGATTGTCATCGACGTCAGTAAAGAGGATCAAAAAGTCTCTCTCTCCGTCCGACAACTCGAAGCAAATCCTTGGGAAGAGGTCTCCCTCAAATTCCCCATCGGAACCAACGTCAAAGGAAAAGTACGCAATCTTACTGCATACGGAGCTTTCGTGGAACTCGAAGAGGGAATCGATGGAATGGTGCACGTCTCGGATCTCTCCTGGACACGCAAAATCAATCATCCTTCAGAACTCCTCAAAAAGGGTCAAGATCTCGAAGCCAAAGTATTGGAAATCGACAAAGCCAACCAACGAATCTCCTTGGGAATTAAACAACTCGCAGAAGATCCTTGGAAGGTTATCGAAAATAAATACAAAATCGGTGATGTCGTCAGTGGAAAAGTCAGTAAAGTCGCAAGCTTTGGTGCCTTTATCCAACTCGAAGATGAAATCGATGGCTTGGTTCATATTTCACAAATCAGCAATGATCGCGTGGAAAAGGTCAAGGATGTCCTCAAAATCGGTCAAGATGTTACCGCTCGTATCATCAAAATCGATAAGACAGAACGCCGGATCGGTCTCTCGGTCAAGGCTGTTGACTATACTCCCGAACAACTCGAACGTGAAAAAGAGAAGTTCGAAGCGATTCGTTCTGGTGAAGATCTCACCTCGATGGAAGAGGCCTTTGGTAAACTTACCGAAGAAGACTACCGTCCCGGAGAAAAGAAATAAGTTCTCCGAACTGATTTCAATTCAAACTTACAAAACGGCTGGGGATCTCCCCAGCCGTTTTTTTTGTGATTCAACCCATTTCTTTCATGAGGAATTAATTTATCTCTCAAAACGGATCACCAAAATAGTGGAAAATTCAATTCACTCTTTGTTTGAAAGCCAAGACACCTATTAAAAGCCGTATTCTCCTCCGTTGCCCTCCGTTTACCCCGTGGTGAATCCTGTTTTTACTTAGGTTGACGCTCATAGGCAGCTGCCAGATCGCTCCCGATCTATTCCCATCCAAGAACTGGGATTAAAACAACAAAGGAAGACTTTTACTTCCCGATGCCTGACAAGGTTTGAAAAATGCCGGTCACGATCGAATAAGCAATCAGTCCGATTAACAGGGCGAGACAAACAATAATCGTCGGTTGGATCAAGGCCGTAATTCTTGAGATTCGAAGCGTCATCGATTTATCATAACGAAGACTGATTTTCTCTAACGATTTAGCAAGTGATCCCGTCTGTTCTCCCACTCGAATCAAATCAATCAAGGCGGGAGGAAAGGCGGCGGTTTTCTCCATCGCTTTCGATAAGGAAACCCCTTCTGCAACATTTTGAATCATCTGACCTTGAACTCGATTCCAATAAAGATTAATCGCCGATTCCTTCAAAAGTTGGAGTCCATTTAAGAGCGGAATCCCATTGGCAATAAGGCTGGAGAGGGTATAGGTCCATTGGGTTAAAAACTGCGCCATGAATACAGGACCAATCAACGGAATTTCATATTGAAATCGATGCCACCACGGCTTTCCATCCTTGGATTGAATCCACGCCGAAAAAAGCAATATCACAACGCAAATCCCGATGAATAAAAGCCATCCTTTGGTTTGAATAAATTGACTCGAATCGATCAAAATACGGGTCGCCATCGGAAGTGTTTTACCGGTCTTTGTCATCAATGTCGTGAGCTGAGGAACAAGGACAGTCATAAAGACTCCCATTAATCCAATGCCAGCGACCACTAAAAATGTCGGATAAAGCAAGGATTGGATGACCTTCGATCTTAATTCATCAAGTGCCTTCAGAAACCCAAGTTGTCGCTTCATGATATCCGGAAGGGCCCCGGAGATCTCCCCCGCAGCAATCATACTACAGTAGAGCTCATCAAAGCCGACTTTTTCAGAACGAATCGCTGTTGAAAAACTCATTCCATCCCGGATTTTCTGACGGAGGGATTGAGCCACGAACCGTAAAGTTCCCGCTTCAGATCGTTTCTCCATAATTTGAAGCGCCGGCTCTAAAAGAAGTCCTCCCTCCATTAAATCACTCATCTCTTCCGTAAAAGCAATCACCTCTGCTCGATTCAAAGCACGTCCTTTCAATGAACTCCCTTTTTCATCCGCGATCACCGTACTTCCATTAATCTCTGTCAATTTAATCGGTTGAAGTCGTTTTTTCTCTAACTCCTTGAGGGCATGAGAACGGGTTTTTGCCTCTAAAATCCCTTGTGTTTTCTCTCCCGTTGCATCGATCGCATGATAACTAAAACTACTCATCGAGAACCTCAAGATGCGTGGTCGTCACTCGCAACACCTCATCCACTGTCGTCAATCCCTCACTCACGCGACGCCAACCATCCTCTCGTAAACCGACCATTCCATTTTCCAACGCCACCTGACGAAGTTCATTCGAATTTTTTTGACTCGTAATCGCCTGCTGCATTTGCGGGGATAACATACAAATCTCCATGATCGCCATCCGACCTTGATACCCCGTCTCACGACATTTTACACAACCGACTCCCTTCCAGATTTGCTGTTGATATTTTAAAGGGAATCCAATCTCCTTCAAAAGTGATTCCTCCATTTGGATCGGCGTTTTACAGTGAGAACAAAGTTTTCGAACAAGCCGTTGAGCGATAAAGGCTCGCACTGAAGAGGAAACTAAAAATGGCTCAATCCCCATATCAATCAAACGGGTAATCCCTCCGACCGCATCGTTCGTGTGAAGGGTACTAAAAACCAAGTGACCCGTAAGAGCCGCTCGAATAGCGATTTCCGCCGTCTCAAGATCCCGCATCTCTCCGACCATGATCACATTCGGATCACTTCGTAATATACTGCGAAGTGCTGTCGCAAAATTCAAATTAATCTCCGGCTTGATGGCAATCTGCATCACTCCTTCAAGTTTATTTTCCACCGGATCTTCAATCGTAATGATTCGCCGCTCTTTCACATTCAATAGGGAAAGAAAGGTGTAAAGAGTGGTCGATTTTCCGCAACCGGTCGGACCGGTCAAAAGCACAATCCCATTAGACATTTTCAACAGTCCCCGAATATTCTCCTCGGCATCCGGCGGTAGATTTAAACGTTGTAAATCGAATCGCTCCTGTCCCAAAAGCCGTAAACTGACACTCTCTCCAGAGACCGTCGGAATCGTCGCCACACGGACGTCGATCGGTTCACCGCCAAACTCCAAGGTGATCCGTCCATCTTGAGGAAGCCGCTTTTCGGCAATATCTAAATGGGCCATAATCTTGAGTCGGGAGATCACCGAGGATTGAAGTAGTTTAATCCGTTGAGGGACCGGTTCCTCATGTAAAACACCATCAATACGATAGCGAATCCGGAGATCCTGCTCTAACGGTTCGACATGAATATCCGTCGCTTTTTGATTCAATGCCTCACGAATGATCTGATTCACGAAACGAATGACCGAGGCCTCGGCATCCTCTGAATCAACCACATTAACCTCCTCCTGCGACTCCTGATCGTTCTCTGATCCCTCCCGTCCTTCTAACAGCTCCTCAAAAGTATCAGCACCCACTCCATAGCAACTTTTTAAGGTTTGCACCACCGAACGACGGGAGCTTAAAACCCAACGAATCGGACGATCGAGGGAGGCTGTGACCGCCTGAACTCCATTCATTTGAAAGGGGTCATAGGTCGCAACGACAATCTCTCCATCAAGTTGTTGAATCGGAACAAAGTGAAAACGAAGTGCAATCCGTGGAGGAATCAAATCTCGAATCAGATTCGGAATCTGAGTCGGAAGAAGATCCATCCATTCATATCCAAACCGTTTACTGACTTGCTTTAAAAAAAGATCCTCTTCAATGAGTTGTGAGTCCAAAAGCGATCCAATCATCGACCCTTGTTCATATGCAGCAGTCGATAGAATTCGATGCGACAACTGAGAGTCGACCCCAGAAGAGGTTGAAGCTATCTCCTGTAGGATTTGGATCAACATCATAACCGATTGTTTCTAGCCTGCTTCAAAGAGAAGAACAATCCAAAACAAACTTGGCATTTCTCTAAATACCTCCTACGATTTTAACCGTGAGATACCTTGGATCCCTACTGTTCTTCATTTTGACGATTCACTCGTTGTATTCTGCACAAAATCAAGATCTCCTTCTTCGTCTCCCCTTCAATTCATCCTTAGGGGCGATCCAAAATAATTGGATCTCAGAAATTCTCACACAAGATTTAACCGGTTATGAAATTTTTCAAGCCAAGATCACTCCCCCCTCCTCCGAATCCTCCTTAGCGCTCACCATTTTTTTTGAGGAAAAAGAGCTCAAAACGATTCGCGTTTTATGGATTTCTTCCTCGGGCGCTTCTCACCTTCTATGCTCCAATCTCTCCGAGGGAACGCTCCTAAAAAATCAACGAACGATTCTTCTCCCTGCCGCTTTAATTTCATCCGAGGGAGGAACAGTTTTAATTCAATCCGATCAAATCACTCTCGATATTCGAGCGATTCATTTTCAATGGACCTCCCCCAGTTTACTTGTTTCCTCGACCCCAACAACGAACCCCCATCTGTTAACGCCTCATGGACTGCTTCGCTCCGAAGAGATCTCTGGACAGCCGCTTGCTGAGAAGGTCGATTCCGCCCAATCAACCATCGCAACAACCGTTTTAGTGAGTCACCCCGAATCGATTGATAACGTGGCCTATCAATTTGAACTCCCACAAATCCCCGCCCGATCACGAATTGAGATGGAACTCCAGGGGCTCCCGACCGATGAAACCGTTCGCGTTTATCTCAATGGAATTGACTTAGGAGTTCTTCCCATTGAAACCCCCTCTTTCAATGGACTCGGCTATATCACCGAAGGCACGCAGTTTTGGGGATGGAGAAAGTCAACCCTCTGGATTCCTGAAACCGTTCTTCAAAGTGGAATCAATACAATCCAACTTTCAACCTCAAGTCATCGGATGATATCGATTAAAAATCTTCTCCTCGAAACAGATTTTAAAGCGAAAACTCAATCCGACATTCAACCTTAAATTCCTTATGAAAAAAACAGCCTCTCAATCTCTTTTCAATTCTCGTTCAAACAGAGTGCATTTAAAAACCTTCTATTCACGTGCCTTTTCCCTCATTGAAATCATGCTCGTCCTTGGAATTATTGCCGTTCTTTTAGGAGCCGTCATTAAATTAACGACGGGAAATCTAGATGCCGCAAAAGTTCAACGCGTTGAGGCCGATATCCAAACGATCACGACTCAATTAAAAACCTATGAAATGCTCAATCTTTTTATGCCGACGACCGATCAAGGGATTCAGGCCTTAATCTCCTCCCCCCAAATTGAACCGTTGCCCCGTCAATGGCGTCAACTGCTCACGGAAAATCCACTCGATCCGTGGGGACTCCCCTATCAATACCGCAATCCCGGAAAAAGAAATGTAACCAGTTTTGATCTTTTTTCGACCGGTCCCGATAAAGTCGAAAGTGCAGATGACATCGGTAATTGGCGAAAATAAATCTGAAAATCCTCGTTACGGCTCCTCTTGTTTAGGGATCCCTAACCGTCGAGGGTTTACCTTGATTGAAATCGTCCTTGCCTTGATGATTCTTTCTTTGATTCTAGCAATCTCCATCCCCTCGCTTGGAAATTACTTTGAAGAACAACGCCTTCGCTCCTCAATGCATCAATTCGCAACGATGATCCAGGAGGCGCGTCATTTAGCCATGACGACGCAACTTTCTCATCGAATTCATTTTAGTGAAAAAAAAATTGAACTTTTTAAAGGCTCTCCCTCAAAAAAAGAGGAACCGGAACCGATTCGTACTGAAAGTTGGTTTAACAATCTCCAACTTCGAGAGAAAACCGAGGAAACTCCAGCACGCTATGTGATGCCTGAAGATTGGATTTTCTCCTCTCAAGGACTTTGTGCCCCCCTTCGATTTCGATTCACTCTCCAAAAGTCATGGATGGAATTCTCGATTCATCCTCTTGACGGAAGCTTTCAAAATCTCGAATTTAAAATCGAATGATCATTCACTCTCCAAAAAAAAGAGGCATTGTCCTCCTTGAGCTTATTCTTGCTCTAACGATCTTCTCCTTAGTCATCGTTGCCCTCGCCCATTCTCTCCAAAGTTCGGTCGAAGCGGCAACGATCCAACAACAGGAACAATTAATCCAGGAACAAATGCGATCGCTCCTCGAATGGGTTCGAATCGATCCGAAGGATCCGGAACGAATCAAGAGTCTCGATCTCGAGAATAAGGTCAAACTCACCCCTCTTTTACTTCCGCTCGAATTTAAAAACAAAAAGGGGATCGATATAAAGAATCTCTACACCCTCAAAATCGAAGCCCTCATCCCGACCCCAACAACAAACCTCCTGCGATCCATTCAAATCACGGTTTACGTTCCATGAACGGCTCTCCCCTCCTTTTAAAGCAAAAAATAAGGCGAAGATCTCGCGCCTTCACCTTAATCGAGGTGATTCTTGCCGTAGCGATCCTCGCCCTTCTCGGAGGAGCCGTCGCCAGTATTCTTCAAGGAAGCGTCGCCTCTGCAACCGCACTCACGGAGATCTCTAATCGCCAAAGTCAAATCCAATGCTTTATTCAGCTCTTAAATCAAACCTTCCGTAATCTCGGAAGTGAAACCCTTTTCATTGCTCAAAAAAATCCGATCGTCGATCAAAATAATCTTTTCTTAATGTTCAATAATTCTCATCAACTTTTTGTTTGGCATCGAGATCAAAGTAAGTTTCCGGCAAAAGTGCTGACCTCTTGGCCGAGTGAAAAGGGAGCTCTCTCCATCGGCATTCTTGAATACAACCGCTACTTTAAGCTAACGAACTCCACTGAAAGCCAGTTTTCAGCAACCGGCTGGGTTCATAAAATCGCTCTGCTGAACGATGTTAAATCGCTCTCCTGGCGATTTTGGAACCAAGCAACCAGAAAGTGGACCGAAGACTGGAGAAATCCTACTCAACGACCTCACGGAATTGAACTCACCCTTGAGCTCGCCGAAAGTAAAACCCCAAGAATTCATTTTTTCTGGATCCCCCCCATCCAAATTCAACCCTCCAGCTTTCAAAACCTCCCCACCACTCCCCTCGCTCCAAACACTCAAAATAACCCGACTCCTTCCTCCCCGCCCTCTCCCTCCTCACCGACGGAGCCTCCGTGATGATCCTACCTATAAACAACCCCTCTCAATCAAACTCCCCACGAGCCTCAGCCCTCTTGCTTGTCCTGACCGCAATTGCCCTTCTGTCTCTCGTCATTCTGGGAGTTGTTCAAACAACTCAATTCAATGTTGAAAACTATCTTCTTTACGCCAAACGAGATCAAGCCCGTCGATTGGCAGAGTCAGGATTCGCCTTTGCGCTTCACCCCCAAATCGAACAGGATGATCCGCTGCTCGAACAACAGATCAATCCCCTTGAATCTTTCAAAGTGACCTTTGTCTCTGAAGGAGCTCGCTTGAATATTAATTCGATCATTGCTCAAAATGATTTTCCGTTATTAGTTCATCTTTTTACCTCATGGGATCTTCCCCTCGATGAGGCCAACGCCTTGGTCGATGCCCTCGCGGATTGGGTGGATGCCGATGGACTTAAACGCCTCAATGGGGCGGAATTGGAAGATTATGAGGCCTTGGGCCGTGCCGTTCTTCCTAAAAATCGCCCGTTTCAATCGATTGATGAAATGAGCAACGTCCTTGGAATGGAAAAGCTAGAGAAATTAAAGCCGGAGTGGCGTGACGCCTTCACGACTTGGAGCGAAGGCCCCCTCGATCTCAATGAAGCCTCCGCAGAGCTCATCTCGATTGCCGCAGAGGTTGGACTTCCCCAAGCAGAAACTTTAGTTCAATATCGAACTCGAGTGAACCCGAACGATAACACCGAATTGAAACCGCAAAAACTTCTCTCCGTCGAGCAGGCGGCCCAACTTTTGGGAATCTCCAGTGATAAATTGGCAAAAATCGCCAGCCGTCTAACGGTTAACTCTCAAACGTTCCGAATCAAAAGTATCGGAAAAATCGATCACTTTCAGTATCAAATTGAAGCCATCTTACGACGTAATACACAACCGACGATTTATCTACATTGGAATGAGTCATGAGCGCTTCAAATAAAATCACCTCGATTAAACCAAATTCAATCTTGATCCCTGGGGAAACAGACTGGGAACTCTGGGAACTCCGCGGACGACCTGAAAAGCGTCAAACGGTCTCAACCTTTGATCAACTCAAAAAAATTCCCTCTGCGATCGCCTTGCCGGTCGCTCATATTCAAACCTTTCCCCTTTGGATTGGAACCTCCGAGCAAACATTGATTCCTGAAATGCTATTGCTCCAGCTAGAAAAAAGAGGCCTTACCAAACTCTCAGACCTCCACTCCGAATATCCTCCTTATCTTACGGTCAACCGAGAGCCGACACGGACTTTATTAGTTCCCTCCCTCTTAACCAATCAACTCCCCGATCGATATAAGAACAGTGCCTTTCGCTATTTTGACTCCTCTCATCGTCTCTTTCCCTTTACCCCTCAATCGATCACTCTTTGGAAAGAACTCAACCGTTGGTGCTTCGCTTTTGTTCGCGATTCACAAGTCGTCTTCACTCAATCCCTCTCGACCTCTGACTTAACCCCCGCCTCGATTCAAACAATTGCGAATACGTGGCTTCAACTCGAATCGGAAAATGCCCTCGGCAATCTACTGCATTTAATTTGCTGGAGTGCTCCTTCCGCGGAGGCTTCTCTTTTGTTGGAAAAGCAACTCTCTCTGCATCCTCAAATTCAGACCAAACCCTCTCCCCTATTACCCAAGAATCATTTCTCTCTGACCCCCAGCGAAATGCATCTCAAACAGATCGCACAAAAGAAGAAAAAAAGAATCCTTCTTCTTTCTTTGCTTTTTCTCCTCGGTTACGGCTCCACTCTAGGAACGAGTGCATGGGATTTTTTCAAAAAACAGAAAGAGATCAATCAAATGGAAGCGGAAGTTGCCGCCCTTCGTCCCACCTACCAACAAGTTCGTAAAACCTCTTTTGATTGGGAGGCCCTCCAACCGGCCTTAAACCAAGATCGTTATCCGCTCGAACTCCTGATGCAATCGGTCAGCCTTCTCCCCAAAGAGAATGCACGGCTCACGCTCTTTTCGCAAAATAAGAATACCCTCATTCTCCAAGGAGAGGCCAAATCGGCGGAAGTCGCCTTAAAATTTACGACCGATCTCAAAAACCATCCTCCCTTTAAAAGCTTTAAATGGGAAACCCCACCCCCAAAACTACTCCCCAATCAAACGGCTCAATTCCGAATCGAAGCCACCTACTCCTATGCGTCCTCTCCAGAATAACGAAAAACGACTCGCCGCCGTTTTTGGCCTGCTCATGATTGCTTACCTTCATTGGTGGGGCTATGGGGAATGGCAGTCCTTAAATCGAAGCGTTCAACAAAAAGAGATCGATCTGATCGCTGAAAAAAATGCGGCGACAATTATTTTAGAAAAGAAAGAACTCTGGCTCGAACGCCAAAAATTCCTCTCTGAAAAACAACCGACCGCGAAAGAGCCGGATCTCGCCAGCGCCAATCTCATCGATACGATTCAAAAATCGGCCGAAGCCCATCAACTCAAAATCACTGAAATCGCCCTTCAATCCACACAATCTCTTCCCCATGCCTTTCAAACCTCCGCAACGGTAAAACTCACCGGAAAATTTGAAAATATCGTCCAATGGCTTTATCAACTCCAAGGCCCCGAAAACTTTACGATTCTCATACGGTCCTCAATCAAAAGTGACCCCAATCCCCCCCAAGTCTTAGCCGAATTTGAAATCGCTCGCTGGTATCAACCCATTCTTACAAAACCATGAAAAAAACACCTCTCTTTTCGCTGTTCTCGCTGTTCTCCTTTCTCACCCTTGGACTCTCCCCTCTCTTTTCTGAAACAATTCCCCAACGTTATCCCCTCAATCGCTATCAGCATCTCAGTAAAAACCTTCCCTTTGGAAAGCCCACGGTAATCGAAACAGAGGCCCCTAAACCGCCTCCTTTTACGGAGGATTTTACACTGCTCGGATTTTCAAAAGTCGGCACCGGTTATTTTGTGAGTCTTGCCAACAAAAAGACCCAGCAGAAAATATTTCTGTCCCCAAAAGATAAACCGGATGGAATCACCGTTATCGAAGTCATGAATCATTCTGAAATGAACAAGATCGAGATTAAGTTAAAAAAGGGATCAGAAATAGGCTCTATAAAATTTGATCCCAATTACCTTTCCGCCCCAAACATGGGAAATCCGATGATAGGAATGCCTGTTTCCCAAATGCCAAACTTCAATCCCCCCCCTAACAATGGATCTCCCCAAAACAAATTTCCCACTCAGGGAGGAAATCTCCCTCCCCTCCCTCCCAATTTCACTCCCCCGCCACAAACCAATCCCCATGCGACAAATCCTAATATAATTCCGCCTCAAACTCCCCCTCTCTCCGGAACTCCACAAGATCCACAAAACTCACCCGTCCCCAATGGCCGAATTCGACGAGTCATTGTTCCGACTCAATCCCCTTAATCCTCTGCGGTTTTACCTTTCATATTTACCCCTGAGAAGATCGTGAGCTCTTTCCGAGGAGAGGTGAAACCGATCCCCTCCAGAGAAGCTCGATCGTTTTTTGAAAATCCTTTTTTCAAAAAAACGGGAGAGATTCTCGGGAGGCGGCAGCCGACAAAGGAGGCGCCGAAAGGAATGAGCTCACGATCCTCTCCCTCTCTGACGTTGCGGCGTAGCGGCGTTGCGTGAGAACTGCTTTAGAATTTCAATCCCCCTCCTCAAATTCACCTCTCAAATCCAGAGTTGTTTTCGACGGCAGTGTCTTAAAACAGGTTTTAAAGAGTGATTTTTAGATGATTCAGGATTGAGTCTAAACTCAATCGATTCTGTTTTATATCTCTTGATCCATTGCGTGACTCCGCGACCTTGGCGGTTAAAACTCCTATTCCCATTCCTATTCCTGCTTCCGTGCCTTCCTTAGAATTCCTTTTGCAGAATTTGGGATAAATGAGAAAATGGGTGAATTTTGTTCCGGAACAAAATGGGACCCATGAGAAAACGACTCTCGTAAACGCGTTTACGGAGATCGTTTTTCTCATGGATCCCGATTCGGCTGAGACCGAATCTCTTTCTGTTGTCCGCCAAAGTTTTAACGACGGCAGGATGTTTTCAATGTCTTTGAGGTATTCTGCAAACTCTTAGATTAGCGTTCATTAGTGAAAATAAGCGGTTTATTTTGGACGGTAGTGCTTTATCTTACCAATATTGACTTTTTGTAAGGCGGCGTTAAGATTAATTATGCAAATCACTTTGACATCCAAAAGGCAAGCGACTTTTCCAGTAGAGGTCTGTCGGTCGATGGAGATCGTCCCCGGATCTCGTTTAGAGATTGTTCCCGGGAGCCAGACGGGGGAGTGGATTATTCGAACATTTCGGATTCAATCCCAAAAACTCGCTCCGTTGAAGGGAAAGTTGAAACGTGGGGCTGGATTCTTCGACCTTAAACGCTTTAGAGAGAGCTCCAAAGATTATGTCTCGTTACGGGATTGATACCTCTGTTTTCGTTCGATTGCTGACAGGGGATCCTCAAAAAGAGTTTGATCTGACGGTCGCCGCGTTGGGAAAAATCCTTAAGGAGAATTCCGCTGCGGAAATTGAGGTTTCAAATATGGTGATCGCAGAGGCTTATTTTGTGCTTCAACATCATTACGGGGTATCAAAGGAGGAGGCTAAATCGGCCCTTGTATCCGTGATGAGTAGCGGGCTTGTGAAGCCTCAGTGTGGAAATTCGGTCCTCGAAGCGTTAACCGCAAAGCAAGAGCCTGGTTTGTTAGATCGGTTAATCGCTGCGGATTATAGTATGAATGAGAGGGTAACACTTACTCATGATCGTAAAATGGGGCGACTAACAAAAGTTCGGATACTTTAATTTGAACTGAAATTCTAAAACAGTTCTCACGCGACGGCGCAAAGACGCGATGTCAGAGGGGGAGTAGGGATTTAACGTTGTGTCGTCGCGCCCAGAGAAAATCAAGGCGGATGCGGCGTTTACGGAACCCCTGCTCACCCTTTGCAAATCTTCGATTTGGTTGCGCCCCCATTGACCCCTGCGCCAAACGTTCGAGACCCTGTTTTACAACAATTGCTTCGCAATCGGTTTTCCTGGTTGCCTGCCCTCGGCTCTCCAACTTCTTTCCCTTTTG